>NZ_JBKBQY010000014.1:0-45456 GCF_046292185.1 Yoonia sp. | reverse complement strand
GACGGGATTGAGCCAAAACTGTCCTCCCTGCCCGGTCGTGCAGCATTGCTGATCCCGGTGATCTTTCTGGCGGTGCTGACGATGGTGATCGGGTTGATGCCTGACCCGTTCGTGGAATTCGCGACGCGGTCATCGGTGCAATTGCTGGATTCCACCGCCTATATCACCGCCGTTCTGGGCGAGGATGCGATTGCAGCGCCAGTGCCGGATCTGGATGAAATCCCGACGACCGAGATTCTGGAGGTCGCGCCATGAACATGTTCATCCTCAATCTCGCGCTGGCGGTCATGTGGGCGGCGCTCTGGGGGAGTCCGACGCTGGTCATGCTGGCGGCCGGGTACGTGCTGGGCTTTCTGACGCTCTGGTTCGCGTCGCCGGTCTTTGGCTTGCCGGATGGATATTTCCTGCGCGCCTGGCGGATCGTGCGGCTGATCCTGTTCTTTATCTATGAGCTGATCATGTCGAGCCTGCGCGTCGCTTATGACGTGTTGACCCCGAATGATTACAGCACGCCTGCAATCCTTGAAATGCCGCTGGATGTGAAAACCGATTTCGAGATTCTGCTGATCACCAATCTGATTTCGCTGACCCCCGGCACGCTGAGCCTTGATGTATCGGATGATCGCAAGACACTGACCTTTCATGCGATGTATGCCGAAGACCCCGAGGCGTTGATCAGCGACATGAAAAACGGGATGGAACGGCTGGTCATAGAGGTATTTGAATGATGGACACCGCTAGCTTTCTGAACATCGCGGTCACGATATCCGTCGCGCTGGTGGCGCTGTCGCTGGCGATTGCTTTCGTGCGCATGGTACTGGGGCCGACATTGTCGGACCGGGTCGTAGCATTGGACATGATGACCACGCTGATCATCGCCTTCTGCGGGATCATCGCCACGATGACAGCCGTGGTGGCGTTTCTGGATGTCGCCATCGTTGTGGCACTGATCGGGTTCCTGGCGACCGTGGCGCTGGCGCGTTATGCGGATCGCCGCGACCCCGACAATGAGGATCATGCCAATGATTGATATTCTGGTTGGAGTGTTTCTGCTGATCGGCAGTTTCTTTGCGCTTGTTGCCGCTATCGGCATTTTCCGCCTGCCCGATGTGTTGATGCGGATGCACGCGTCAACCAAGGCAGGGACTTTGGGCAGCAGTCTGATCTTGATCGGCTGCGCGATTTTCTATGCCGATGGCGCCACCACGACGCGCGTCATTGCGACAATCGTTTTTCTGATGCTGACCGCCCCGATTGCCGCCCATATGCTGGGCCGCGCGGCGGCACGCGGCTACAAGAAATCCACCTTGGCGAAATAGACCGCGCCTTTAGCGGTCTGGCGCGTCCTTGGCGAGGGTGGATTTGTTTTCATCGCGGTGCATCTTGGGATCATTGATCCTGTCGATTGTTTTCTTGCGACTGCGCACAGCGAAAAAAATTACCGCCGCGAAGGTGAAAAGCGATAAAATCGCCAGAAAGATTCCGGTGTCCATGACTTTCTCCTGAATGTTGCTTTGTGCGGTCAACCGGTGACCTGCGCGTCGGTTCCATCACGAAAAGATGGAACAAAATAATTGCCCGCGGGTTGAGTAAACACTGGAAACATCGCCAGCACTGCTGGCCGAACGTCACGGAGGCCCTTCATGAGCCATTCAGAACAAAATCTTGATCGCCAGATCAAACGCCACAGAGGCCCGCTTTATGGCATCACAGCCGTCGCTGTCTTTGTCGCAGTATTGATCGTTTGGTGGCTTGCCCGTGAGGTGGACGAAGCACCGGGTTCGCAAGCCTCCCCTGCCCCCACAGAAACGACGGCACCGGACCAGACCGAAGGCACGATGCCGATCCTTGATGGTGAGAATGTGCCGGTGCAAACCGTGCCAGTCCCAGCAGAATCCGATGCTGCGGGACAGGCTGATAACCCGGTGGCCGAGTAACACCACCAAAGCGGATAATGGCCGTGTGACCCTTGGGTTGTGCGGCCATTGTTATTGGTAATAACCGCTAACTCACCCGTGGTTTCGGCCAATATTGTTTCGCCGCCGCCAGCCCAAGCTGGGCCAACAGCCCGGCGCCGATCATCAGCGTATCCAGCACGACATCCTGCCCTGTCACCGTTTTGACCGCCTGGATTGCAAAGGCCAGCACTGTGCCGAGTGCGAACACCGGCAGGGCCTGCTGACCCAGCAAGGCAAAGGGTGCGGCAACGGCTGTTGCACATGCTCGCCGCACCGCGCCAAAGCTGGACAGGAAATAGGCGAGCGCAAGGATATGCAGCAGGCGTGGCGCGGCCAGATAGGTCTTGTTGAACCCAGTGATCAGCACCGGCACGCCCGCGTCCTGCGCGGCGCGCAGCCCACCGCGCATCACCGCCGCAAAATCAGGCCATTGCATCCAGACCAGCGACAGCAGCAAGAAGCCACCGGTCAGGCATTGCAACCAAAGACGGACAGGGACAAACCTTTGGCCCGCCTTATGGGCAACCCCGGTCAGCACGCCGACGATGAACAGCAATTGCCAGGAAAACGGGTTCAGAAACCAGCCACCGTCGCCGGGATAATTCGGAAAATTGATCCGCGCGATCCCCGCCGTCAGCCAGACGATCAGCGACAGGCCCAGCACGACAAGGGGCCAGCGCAGCGCCGCCCAGATCACGGGCGGCACCAGCAGCAACAGCACAAGGTAAAGCGGCAGGATATTCACATATCCGATCTGATGGCCCAACAGCGGCACACCGATCAGGAACCCCAAGGGGTCCTTCACCAGCGTCCAGATGCCATGCTTGCGCATCATGTCGGGGGCATCGCACCAATGCGCGGCGGCAGCAGCAATCGCGATGGAAATGACGGTGATCAGAATATGCACCTGATACAACGTCCAGACCCGGCGCAGGACCCGCGCAACCCCGGCCAGCGGATCGCCCCGCCGGAACACGCCCGAATAGGCGATCCCCGCAGCGATGCCGGACATGAAGACAAACCCTTCTGCCGCGTCTGAGAAACCGAAATTGCGGTTGGTGAATTGTTCCAGATAGTTCTTCGGCGCATGATTGATAAAGATCATCACCAAGGCAAGGCCCCGGAACACATCCAACCTTGGGTCACGCTCTGTGCCGGGTGCCCGTCGGTCTTGCGACCCGATGATGTCAGACATGCTGCAGGCGTCCGCTCAGAAGTTCGGGTTGTTCATCGCTGTTGCCCGCCTGCCATTGGCCCAGCACATCGGCGCGCAATTGCATCACCGGGGCCGGTGCCAGCTCTTCGGGGGTGACGAACAGCGCCGGATGGCCCGGCCGCGACAGCCATGCGATGATGAAAGGCGCGCAGACCATCGGCAACGTAACCGGCAGGAACCATGCGATCAGCGCAGGCGACAGCGCGGTGACAAGCCCAAGCCCGACCAGCCCGGTCAGCACGATCCAGTAACTGGCCCCGAACGCGTCCAAGATGCGCAGTTCCGGCGTGTCGCGGTCATGCGCAGGCCAGCCGCCGTCACGCCCCAACAGAACCTGAAACACCGACCGCGTCTGATACATCATCGAAATCGGGGCGATGATCGATGACAGCAAAAGCTCTGTCATGGCTGACAACGTTGCGTGAAGCCAACCCCCGAACCGCCTGACGCGGCCCCACAGGACCGCATCCGCGCCGATCAACAATTTAGGCAGGATCAGCAGGCCGAAAATCCCGATGATCAGGCCGATCGCAAGCGTCGTCTCATCCGGTGGCATGACGGGCATCGGCCAGTATTGCGTCGGGAAATAGACGGTCGGCGGGCCAAAGGCGGGGGCGGCGATACTGGCCACCAGAAACCCCAGCCAGCAAAGCGACACCAGATAGGCAAGGATACCCTGGACAAAGACAAACCTGCTCCACCCGCGCAGGCCGGGGGCGAAGACAAGACGGCTGTGTTGCAGATTTCCCTGACACCAGCGCCGGTCGCGTTTGGCGTGATCGATCATGTTTTCGGGGCCTTCTTCGAAACTACCGTCCAGATCATCATCCAGCCTGACATGCCATCCGGCGCGCGCCAAAAGCGCCGCTTCGACGTAATCATGGCTCAGGATATGGCCGCCGAAGGGCGGTTTGCCAGCCAGTTCCGGCAGTCCGCAGCTTTGCGCAAAGGCACGTACCCGGATGATCGCATTATGCCCCCAGAACGGGCCGGTATGCCCCTGCATCATCGCCAGCCCGCGCGCGAACACGGGGGAATTGAAGGCGGTGGAAAACTGCATCGCCCGGCCGAAGCGGGACCGCGCGTGAATGATCCGTGGCAAGGTCTGCAGCAGCCCCAGTTTCGGGTCGGCCTGCATCCGGCGGGCCATTTCAACCATGGTTGCGCCTTCCATCAGGCTGTCGGCGTCCAGAATGATCGCAAATTCATAGGCGGCGCCGGAGGATTGGATAAAATCCTCGACATTGCCGGCCTTCTTGCCGGTGTTGCTGGTGCGGCGGCGATAGAATATCCGCCCCTGCCCGTTCCGATCACCCAACAGCCGCAGATACCAAAGCCGTTCACGCGCCGCGACAAGATCATCGCGCGTATCCGACAGGATCGCGAAATCGAAATGCCCGCCGTGCCCGGTGGCGGCAAGCGACATATCCATTGCGGCAATGCGCGAGAATGTGGCGATGGGGTCTTCTTCATAGACCGGGACCAGCACCACGATACGCCCACCCAAGGGTTTGTCGCGGTCGATCAGTGGTACCTGTGCATGGGTGGTCAGCCCCATAAACGCCTGCATCGCCCCCCAGGCCAGCCAGAAGGTCGAGATCAGCATGAAAACACTGCGCAGGATGTCGATCTTGTCCAGCCCGTCGGCGGCGCCGAATTTCAGGAACAACGCGAATGCGGAAAACGCCGCGATCAGGCTGGCGATCAGCGCGACGCTGCGGGCAGTTGTGACGCCCCGGCTTACCGGGCGCGCGGTTGGCATCGCTTATTGACCCGCTTTGGGTAGAAATGCGCCGAACAGCCGTGGCAGGAGACCGTGATGTTCGTCGCCCTTGCCATGCTCTAACTGCTGTCGGACGATAGCCATCGGGGCCGCAGGCGGCGCGCCGATGACCGCGATCAGTCGTTCGATGTCGGGATTCTCATCAGACATTAAATCACGCATTCTCTCTGGTCCATTGATACAGCCACGTTTCTGTAAGCTTCCGGCTGTAACCCGCGACATGGGCGGAAAGTTCCACAACATCACTGTCCTGTGCGCTGACATCCAGCACCATGCGCCAGATTTCGCCACCCGGCACCGGGCCAAGCGTGACATTCACCAATTCGCCGCCCGTCACGCTGACGATCGGTGTCACGTCATCCTCTGCCGTCAGGCGCGACAGCAGGCCGCCCTTGAAATCGATCACGAATTTGCGCTTGTTGGCGGCGTTGACGACGCCGGACACACCGCCGGCCCCGGCCAAAGTGTCGACGACATGCGCAATCTCTGCGCCGTCGTTTTCGGGCAGGTCGCCCCAGCGCAGCAGATAGGAAAATTCGCGCGCATCGCCTGCCTTGATGTCACCTTCGGGGATGAAATAGGCGACGATATTGTCGTTCACTTCCAGGTCGGTCGGGATCTCGACCAGCCGGATATGACCAGGCCCCCAATCGGTGGCAGGCACAACATCCAGCGAGGGCCGCATTTCATAATGCGCTTCGGGGTCCTGATAATTGGCGAAATCACGGTCGCGCTGATGCAGGCCGAAACTGACCGGGCCGTTTTCCGCAAAATACGACCCCGCCAGCCGGCTAGGGTTGTTCAGTGGCCGCCAGATCACATCGCCGCCACGCTGCACAATACGCATCCCATCGCTGTCGTGGACACGGGGGCGGTAATCATCGAAACCGGCGCGGTTGATCCCGTTGTAAAGGAACATGGATGTCAGCGGCGCGATCCCCATCTCGGCCACATCGGCGCGGAAGAACAGCCGGGCGGTGACATCCATTTCCGTCGCTTCGCCGGGCCGGATGACAAAACGGTAGGCACCAGTCACACTGGGGCTGTCCAGCAGCGCATGCACAACAGCAGCGCCCTGCGCGTCATGTTCCAGATAGAACCGCGTGAAGCGGGGGAATTCTTCCGGCATTGGGCCAGCGGTGTTCAGCGCAAGACCACGCGCGCTTAACCCATAGCGGCTGTCGCGGCCCAAGGCGCGGAAATAGCTTGCCCCCAGAAACGCCACCAGCTCATCAAAACGATCGGGATGGTTCAGCCGGGCATTCAGCCGGAATCCCGCAACACCCGGCAATTCGGCATGTTCGGGCACGCGGTCGGCCAATGCGTTGAGATATTCAAAATCATCAGTAGAAAAGATCATCGGCGCAGCGGTGGCGGTATCGCCGTCACGCGTGACCTCGAACAATTTCACGGGTTCGCCGAACAACCATCCGGTATGGAAGGCATGAACGTGAAACTGCGAGTCTGTGTCGGCCCAGCGGGCGCGGTCGCCGTCAAACCGGATCAGGCGATAGTCGTCATAATCGAGGTCGCCAAGGAAACCTTCTGGCGGTGTCGGTTCGACATAGGCTTCGGCGGCGCGGGCCTGTGCCATTTCGGTCAGGGTTTCAAAGGAAAATGGCTCGGACGCAGGCGCATCCTGTGTATATCCACGACTGGCGAACATGAGCGCCGTGACTGCGGCGGTGCTTTGCAGCAAATGGCGACGGCTCATCTTGGTCGAAAAAATCATGTCGTTCCTTAAAGTGTCTTATTCCAACGGCTTGCGCAGCGGCCTGCAGCGATTCTTCCGGATGGTATTCAAATCAGCACATATTGCGGCAGTGCAGCAAAGCCAAGATGTCACGCGCGAAGCAATCCGCATGAGCATGGTTCCGCCATTAAATAGCCTTGTTTTTAGCAAAGTCGCCTGTTTTCGGGCAATTATTCGACGCTTGCCAAGCCTTTGATCAATGCCGACACAACAAAGTTGGTGCTGGTTCAGACCTGATGCAGCGGTTGGCCTGACGACCACGGTGGCCTGCTGCGGCGTGGTCATCATCGTCCCTTGGTGCGCGCGACCCGCCGCCCAAAGGACCCGTTTTATGCAGATGCTGATCATTGTCCGGCAGATCTGCCGGACAATGTCCCAAGCCGGCTATTATCCTTCGGGTGTCAGGCGGAGGATCGTGCCGTTCTCTTCATCGGTCACAAGCCAAATGTTACCGTCCAGCCCGTTGTGAACGTCGCGCACGCGGTAACCCAGTTCGATCTCTTCCTGGGTAACGACTTCACCATCTTCCAGCCGCACACGCACCAGCCCTTCGGTGACAAGGCCACCGATGATCATGTCGCCCGCCCAGTTTTCAAAATTTGACCCGTCCGAAACGAAGGTCACACCCGACGGGGCAACCGTGTCTTCGAATACATGCACCGGCGAGGTCATGCCTTCCATGCTCAGCCCGACCCCGAGCGGCGCGCCGGAATAATCCGGCCCCCCCGCCAGGAACGGCCAGCCATGGTTATTGCCCGCCGCGATCAGCTGGATGGTGTCGCCACCTTCGGGTCCATGATCGACAGCCCAGATTTCATTGGTTTCGGGATGTATCGTCAGGGCCTGAATGTTGCGGTGACCCATGGAAAAGATATAGGGATCCGCCTCGCCTTCTTCGGCCTCATCTGCGAAGGACGGATTGTCGGGATGGGCATCGCCTGCGTCCGTGAGGCGCAGCACCGAGCCTGCCTGATCCGCAGCATCCTGGGCGCGTTCAAGATTGCGACGCTCGCCTATCGACAGAAACAGCGATTGATCCTCTGGATCAAATGCCATCCGTCCGCCGAAATGCAGGCCGCTGGAATCCTGATCGTCCTGTTTCATCACGAAAATATCCTCGACATCGCTGAAGGCGACACCGTCGTCATTCTGTTCTATTGTCCGCGAATGATCGTCACCGCCGCGCCGTGATCGGTTTCGCGCGAATAGCTCAGATAGGCCCAACCATTGTCGGCGAAATCAGGGTGCAGTTTCACATCGAAAAGCCCGGCCTGACTACGCTCGGTTTCGCCCTCGTAACGGAAAAGATCGTCCGCTTCCCAGATCGGTTCTGACAAAGCGCCGCCCACATCGCCCACGCGCAGGGTGCCGGTATTGCGTTCCGTGACCAGAAATTCCGTATCGGATATAAAGGCCATGCCCCAAGGGTGCGACAAGCCCTCGACCACGGTTTCGACGGCGAAGGCATGATCCTGCGCATCGACGCTTGTCTCTTGTGCCAGTGCAGAGCTTCCGAGCAAGAGCGTGAGGTGGGTAAAATATGCAGCTTTCAAAATCCGTGACATATGCGTTTTCCTTCCTGAATGCGTTGCAATTGGTCCAAACCTGAGGTCTGCAGGAATGTTCCCGCTGCTCGCCCGCGCACGGGCAGTGATCATGCACCGTCAGGCAGGATCACTCTGCTTGTTCCATCACGAATTGCCCGGCTTGCGGGGCGACATCTGCGCCCTCTATGCGGCCCTCGCCGTCTTCGCGCATATCGGTGACATCTTCCGCGCTGACGGCACCGGCGTTGTTCGACCAAGCGCTGCGCACAAAGGTCGCCAGTTCCGCGACTTCCTCATCGCTGAGGCGGTGGGCGAAGCCAGGCATCTCCAGCCGCATCGGCCGCTCCTCGGTCGAGGGCAGCGTATCGCCGTACATGATCATGTGGATCAGCCCCGTCGGCAGTTCGGCATTGACCAGATGGTTACCGTCAAGTTCGGGGAAAACCTCGTTGGCCCCCCGTCCATCGACAAAGTGGCAGGCGTTGCAATTATCCAGATACAGCCGCGCCCCAAGGCTCATCTGCGGGTCAGCGGATGTCAGCAGAACCGATGTTTCGCTTTCCACGAAAGTTTCCAGCTTGGTCGCATCCGGGTCCTCGGCGACAGGCGCAGGATCACCGGCAGCCCCCTCGCGCCCGATATGGCGCAGATAGGCGACGACCGCGGCCATATCATCGGGCGTCAGATGTTGCAGTGAATCCTCGACTACCAGTTTCATCTCGCCCACGATACTGGCATGGACATTGCGCCCGGTGGCCAGGATGCGTGCAAGCTGTTCGGGTTCCCAGCGCTGCGGCGGGCTATCGGGGCCGCGCAGGTCCGGCGCGGTCCAGCCGTCGATTTCCCCGCCGGTCAGGAAACGTGCGTCCCGCGCGGTAAACCCGTCCTGCCCGAATATCACATTGCGCGGCGTATGACACGCACCGCAATGGCCCGGCCCTTCCACGATATAGGCACCACGGTTCAGGACATCATCCTCGAACATCGGCGTGAACCCGGCATCGGGCAGCCCGACCCAGTTCCACGCCCGCAGACCCCAGCGTTGATTGAACGGAAACGGCAGATCGTTTTCCGGCACAACGTTATGAACAGCCTCTACTTCTTCGGTGAAATACTGATAGAGCGCGCGGACATCGGTTTCCGAAATAAGCCGGTAATTGTCATAGGGCATGGCGGGGTACAGATGCGCGCCGTCCTGACGAATTCCATCATAGAGTGCGGCGCGGAATTCATCCAGCGTATAGCCGCCGATGCCGGTGTCCGGCTCAGGGGTGATGTTGGAGGAATAGATCGTGCCCACCGGGCTTTCGATCGGGCGACCGCCTGCGAATTGCTCACCGTCCTCGGCAGTGTGACAGGCAGCGCAATCGGCCAGCCGCATGGCGTAATAACCTTCACCCTCGGCGGGTTCCCAGTCGGGGGCAAGGGCCTGCTGGGGGCCGGTCCTTTGCACCGGCACCAGGATGAACAGCGCCAACCCGACAAAGCCAAGGATGACCAGAACAAGGACGATCCGCAGAAAGGTTTTCATCGCAACGCCCCCCTATACCAACGGACGCGGATTTTGCAGATAATCGCGCCGGATCGCATCGGCCGACCAATACGTCAGCCCGCCCACCATGCCGGTGGGGTTGTATTGCAGGTTTTGCGGAAAGGCCCCCGCCCCCATGACAAAGACGTTATGCACATCCCATGATTGCAGATACCGGTTCAGCGCCGATGTGGCCGGGTCATTGCCCATCACCGTGCCGCCGACGTTATGGGTGGTCTGATAGCTAGTCGTGTCATAGGTAGCGCCTTCTTCTCGATAACTCGATGTCCAGCTTGTCGGATTCATCGCCGCAACCATGGGTTCGATGCGCTGGCGCATGAATTGCGTCATCGCAATCTCGTTCGGCTTCCAGTCGAAAGTCAGCCGCAGCAACGGCCTGCCGTGCCGGTCGGTATAGGTCGGATCAAGGTCCATATAGGTATCGCGATACGCCATGTTCGATCCATGTGAGCCGACGGACATGGACCGCCCGTACCATTCACCGATGCCCTGTTTCCATTCGGCACCCCATGTCTTTGTGCCTTCGGGCAGCGACATGGACCGGATCGGCTGGCCATTGGTCTGGCTGTTGCTGATATAGCTGCCGCCGATGAAACCTTCGGCGGCAAAGTCGATCTGGTTGATGGCGAAATCATCGATCGCCATGCCGTTCGCACCCGCGCCGACAAAGGGATTGAAATCGATATCTCGGAAATAGGCCGCCGTGCTGCCCATCATCTGATAGGAATAATTCCGCCCTGTCACACCTTGGCCCGTGGCCGGATCATAGGGCTGGCCGATTCCCGACAGCAGCATCAGATGCACATTGTGCAACTGATAGGCGGCAAGGATCACGATGTCGGCTGGTTGAAACACCTCTTCCTGTGCGGCCTCGTCATAATAGGTGACGCCCGTCGCGGTCTGCCCGTCGGGCGCAAGTTCGACGCGCAACACCTCGGCACCCGTGCGATACTGGAAATTCGGCTTGCGTTTCAGCGCGTCAAGAACGCAGGTCTGGGGTGACGATTTGGAATAATTCAGGCATCCATAGCGTTCGCAGAACCCGCAGAAATTACACGGACCAAGCTGCATGCCGTAAGGATTGACATAGGCCTGGCTCGCATTGGCCGCAGGTTTGATGAACGGGTGATAACCCGCCGCCTCTGCCGCTTGGGCGAACATCCGGTTGGACAGCGTGGTCGGCAGCGGCGGCATCGGGAAAGGCTGGGCGCGCGGTGCCTCGAACGGGTTGCCGCCGGGCTGGATTTCACCGTTCAGATTGCCCGCGACCCCGGCAATGCCCGCCACCTGTTCGAACCGATACAGGTAAGGTTCCATTTCTTCATAGGTGACGCCCCAATCCTGCAATTGCATATCTTCGGGGATGATGTCGGCACCAAAGTTTTCCTCGACATAGCTGCGCAGGCGCAGCTCTTCTTCCAGCGGACGCCAGTGGACGCCGTTCCAGTGGATGCCCGCACCGCCGACACCGTCGCCCAGCAGAAATGACCCGAACCGGCGATAGGGCAGCGCGGTTTGGCCGGTGTTGTGCCGTATCGTCAGAGTCGACTGACGCGCGCGTTGCATGAAATCAAAGCGGACACCAAAGCGCAGTTCATCCGCGACATCGGGATACCGGAAATTCGGTACCGTTTCGCGGTCAGGACCGCGTTCCAGCGCCAGAACCTCCAGCCCTTCTTCGCACATCTCCATGCCCATGATCGCGCCGGTCCATCCCAGCCCGACGATGACAACGTCTTTCCTTGGATCCTGTCGTGCCATGATCAAGCCCTTTCGCCGTTGATGGAAACTGGACCAAGCGGATAGGGAATGTTGTCCTTGTCGACCCATTCCAGAAAACTGGCGCGGGCACCCGGAAACCCGATATAGACCCAGGATGCCATCTGATGGTTGCCACCGTATTTCGGGTCAGAGAAATACCCTTCTTTGGTGTTCTGGACCAACATGGCAAAGAAATCGCGCAATTCGTCGGGCATGATGCGGACCGCGGTTTCAGTATCGTCGTTCTCATCCTCGCCTTGCTCGGTGCCTTCGCCCTCATCGTCGCCTTGCTCGGCACCCTCGCCGCCGTCACCGCCGGGCGAGGCTGCCGTCTCTTCGGTGGCTTCTTCGCCTTCGCCCGCCGCAGGCCCCAGGGATTCCCCGGCGCGTTCGGCGTCAGCCTCCAATGCATCCAGCGCTGCGTCCTGCATGTCCGGTGACAGCGCGGCAAAGGTATCGCCGTATGCGTCCGCGCACCATTCATCGAAACGCGCGATCCCGGCGCGATAAATTTCGGCAGGGGTCAGCGGCGTCTGATAGCCAAAGTCGGGGTCGGCGCCGGGGTCATGCGGCCCTGCCATATACCAATCCGCCGCCTGCCCGAACGGGCCTGCCAGATCGCGGTCGATGAACACCGGCACGCGGGCCTCAATCGCGCCCGGCCCGTCGCCTTCGGACGGGATCAGGCGCGCTGTTGCCGCCATGACGAACGCCCATTCCGCCCCGCTCAGGAATTCCGGTTGGTACTGGTCCAGCGGGACCGCCGCCTCTTGTGCCCATAACGGCTGAAACCCGGTGGCAGCCACGCCTGCGGCCCCCGTCTGCAGGAACGCGCGGCGGGTCGGAGCGAGAGTTTTTGTCATGAGTATCCCCTGTTGCAAGCCGTTGCCCTGTCTGGTCCGCCTGCAACAAACGCGCATGCAACCGGAAGATAAGGCATGTTTTTCTGTTGCAACCGACAGCCCGTTAGGATGTTCCCAAGGAAATTTCAGAAAATCCGCAGTGGGGCCGCAACGCCCTGAGCGTCACAGACCATCAGACGCCGCGAAAGAAACTTGCGGATTTGCGCCCCACCTTCAACCTCGCGGTTGAGAGGCGCGATTTACATCGCGGATATGATTGCCGCACGCGATCAAGGGGCGCAGCAATGACGTCATGAACCGGCATAAGCCGAAAACTAAAGGAAATATCCGATGTCATTGAAATCCAGAAAATTCGCTTTCTCAGCCGTGATGGCCGTCATCCTTGCCGCCGCCGGCACCGTCGCGGTGACGCCCTTGACCAGCAGTGCCGCCTATGCGCAGGGCAATTCCGGCGGAAACGGTGCCGGCAACAGAGGCAATGGCCGCGCCGCTGAACAGCGCGGACGCAACAACGCCGAGAACCGGTCAAACGGCCGGGCGTCCACCGCTGGCGAAAGATCCAACAGGGGCGCGCTCGCGTCCGAACTGAAAGGGTTGAACGCGGCCCACGCAAGCGCGCAGGCATTCGCGAACGCAGCGCCAGACAGCATGCCCGGCAAACTGGCAGCATTCAAAAATGAATATCAGTCAGTCTATGATGCGACTGTTTCCCTGAACGATGCAACCAAGGCGCTGGAAGATTTCCCCGAATTTTCGACCGATTTTGACGAAGGCTCGCCGGAATATGACGCGGCATTCGCGGTCTACGAGGCGGAACGCGAAGCGCTGGAAATTGCGGTGAGCGATGCAGAAGCAGCGCTGATCGACCAGAGCGTCGACTACACCGAATCTTACGCAGCCCTGACAGGTGGCGTCGAGCTTTCGCCCGAAGCCCAGGAAGAACTGATGCGGCTTCTGGGCCTGCGCTGAACCGCTGCGGGCCGGGGATTTTCCGGCCCGTACCACCGCGACTAAGATCGCCAGAAACGCCTTACCGCGCAGCCTCAGGCAGGCGCGTCCCGGCACCCGGTTCATGCACAAACGTTTCGATTGAACCGCGTCCAGAAATCATCACCGCCGGGAAACACTTGATCTGATCGCCTGATCATGCATCTTTGGGATTAGCAGCGGGCCACCTAACGCAACCGCAAGAACAGGTCGCATGCCATCAGGGCGCATCGCCTGACATGGCCCGCAATGCAACGCAGGGAGATTCACATGCATCGTTCTACATCCACAGCCATTCTGGTCTTTCTTTTGGCCGCACCCGTGATGGCGCAGCAGGCGTCCGACGTGATCGTTCCGGAACCAGAAACACAGGTCACGCAGGACTTTCCCGGAATTTCTGACGCAGCGGCAGCGGCGCTGGATGCAAAGCGCGAAGGTCGCACCGTCGAAGCCGACGACTGGATGGTCGCCGCAGCCCATCCGCTAGCGGTAGAGGCCGGTGCGCAGGTGCTGCGCGACGGTGGGAATGCCGCCGATGCGATGGTCGCCGTGCAGGCGGTGCTGGGTCTGGTCGAACCGCAATCATCGGGGCTTGGCGGCGGTGCCTTTCTGGTCTGGTACGATGCCGCCACCGGCGAGATCACGACACTTGATGCGCGCGAAACCGCGCCACTGGCCGCCGACCCACGCTATTTTCAGGATGAAGATGGCGAACCTTTGGATTTCATGACTGCCGTGGTCAGTGGCCGGTCGGTCGGCACGCCGGGCACCCCCAGGTTGATGGAAGAGGCGCATCGCCGCTGGGGCCGCTCAAACTGGTCCGGCCTGTTTGACACGGCGATCACCCATGCCGAGGATGGTTTCACCGTCTCGACCCGCATGTCGGAATCAGTGGCCGCTGCGGCAGAGAGCCTTGCCGCCTTCCCCGCCACGGCGGATTATTTCCTGCCTGACGGCGCGCCGATTGCCACTGGGGACACGCTGGTCAATCCCGATTACGCCGATACGCTACGCCAGATCGCGACGCGCGGCACGGAGGCTTTCTATACCGGCGAGATCGCGGCGGATATCGTGGCTGCGACCCGCACCGAAGATCATCCCGGCCTGCTGTCGATGACCGATCTTGCGCGGTATCGCGTGATCGAACGGCCTGCCGTCTGCTATGATTATCGCGGTGCAGAGGTCTGCGGGATGGGCCCGCCTTCATCCGGGGCGGTAGCGATTGCGCAGATCCTGGGCATGCTGGAAAATTTCGATATCGCGGAAATGGGTCCACAGGACACCGAGGCGCGGCGGTTGATGGGCGATGCCACCCGGCTCGCCTTTGCTGACCGGGGCCGGTATCTGGCCGACAGCGATTTCGTGCCGGTGCCGGTGCAGGGCCTGATTAACCGCGATTATCTGGCACAGCGTGCCGATCTGCTGCGCGGCGACGACGCCCTGCCAGAGGTGGCGGCGGGTGAACCGGAATGGGACCACGCCTTTCTTTGGGGCGACGACCTGCGCGAAGAACGCCCTGCCACCTCGCATATTTCCATTGTCGATGGCGATGGCAACGTGCTGTCGATGACGACGACAATCGAAAGCGGCTTCGGGTCGCGGATCTTTGTTCGCGGGTTCCTGTTGAACAACGAATTGACGGATTTTTCCTTTGCCACCCACGCGAATGGCTGGCCCATCGCCAACCGGGTAGAGCCGGGCAAAAGGCCCCGGTCATCGATGTCACCCACCATCGTGCTGCGTGACGGCGCGCCGGTACTGGCCATCGGCAGCCCCGGTGGGGCCACGATCATCGGTTTCACGGTGCAGGCGATCATCGCGCATCTGGACTGGGGAATGGACGTGCAAGAGGCGATTTCGATGCCGCATCTGATCAACAGTTTTGGCACCTATCAGATCGAGGCCGGCACATCGGCCGAGGATCTGACCGCGTCTTTGTCCGATCTGGGGTTCGAGACGAACGTGACGGCGATGACATCGGGCCTGCATGCAATTTCACTTGGCGACGGGCTGCAAGGCGGTGCTGACCCACGGCGCGAAGGCATCGCGCTGGGGGAATAAAGGGACGCGTCAGCCTCTGCAAAGTGGAGGAGGCTGACGCGCGGCACTAATAATAATCCGGGGAGCGGATAGCGGCCCAACGCGGCTGTTGATTGCCGTGAAGGGCAGTTACTACTACTCTGCCTCGACCGCGCTGACCAGAACGTCGACGAGTTCATCGCCGATCTGTCCGCGGACCATGTCCTGCAACGGTGCCGTCGCTTCGCGGAATGCGGCCAGCTCATCTTCGCTCAGGTCAATGATCTCCATATGTTCAAGAATGGCTGCGCGTTGTTCGCTCAGCATCTCGTCCTGAAGCTCCCATTGGAACGTCTCTGCATCGGCCAGCGCCTGATCCACGACCTGCTGAAGATCGTCGGGCAGGCTGTCATACCATTCCTTGTTGATCAGGTTCACGTTGGCCAGAAGAATATGGTTCGTCGTCGTCAGATAGGTCTGCACCTCGTAGAACCGTTGCGACAAGATGTGGCCAAAGGGGTTTTCCTGACCGTCCACGACACCCTGCTGCAGCGCGCCGTATAGTTCGGGGAAAGCAATCGGCGTGGGGGCGGCACCCATGGCTTCCCATGTCGCGACCGAGAATGGGTTTTCGGGCACCCGGATGCGCAGGTTGTTGTCGCTGATATCCGCAGGCGAGCGCACCGCGACCGAAGATGTCGTCAACTGCCGGAAGCCACCGTTGTAAAAGCTGCCAAAGTGAATGCCGCGCTCCTCCAGCGCCTCTTCAAGGGCGGCGGTAAAAGCGCTGTCGTTAAGAATGGCGCGCAGGCGGATTGTGTCCGTCGGGAACAGATAGGGAATCTCGAAAGCGGCGAATTCGGGTACGAACTGCACCGCGCCAGAGGTCGAAGTGGGAACGAACTGAATATCGCCCAGCAGCATCGATTCCAGCAATTCGCGATCACCGCCCAATGCGCCGCCGGGCTGGTGCTGCACATCGATCCGGCCTTCGGACCCGGCTTCAATGTCGGCTGCGATCTTTTCGAACGCCTGATAAAGCGGATGCGTCGTATCGTTGAGCGTATGCGCAAGGATCATTGTATAGTCCTGCGCGTGAACCGGCAGCGCTGTGCCGATGGCCAGCAATGCTGACACGGAAAGGGTTTTGTATGTCATGAAATCCTCCTTTTCATGGGGTGACGGCCGCGCGGATTATCCCGCAAGACCGGGAAGCCAAAGCGTCAGCCCGGGCACATAGGTGACGAAAAGCAGACCGATGAGCAGCAGTGCGATAGGCACCAGCAGCCCACGGCAAATCTCTACCACCGACAATTTGGTGATGCCCGACGCGACATAAATGTTCACGCCCACCGGCGGGGTGGCAAAACCGATGGCCAGATTGACCACCATGATCATCCCGAAATGGACCGGGTCGACGCCATAGGGTGCCACAACCGGCAGCAGCATCGGCGTCAGAACGATGATCGCAGACAGCGTTTCCATCACCATGCCGACGCCCAGAAGCACCAGATTGATCAGCAACAAAAGGATCAGACGTTCATCAATGGCCCCACCGACAAAAGCGCCCAAGGCCGCCGGAACCTGCAGCAAGGTCAGCACGCGGCCCAAGGCTGCCCCGGTGCCGGCAATGATCAGGATCGGGCCTATGATCAGGGCCGTGCTGACAAGCACATTTCCGATATCGCGCACCGACAATTCCCTGAACACCACCATCGAGATGACGAGCCCATAGACGCAGGCAATCGCCGCCGCCTCGGTCGGTGTGAAGGCGCCCCCGTAGATACCGCCCAGCACGAAGACAGGTGCCATCAAGGCCCAGAAACTACGCCGGAACGCCGCCCAGACCGAAAGCTGTCCGGTGTCCGAGGTGATCCGATGCGCGTTGCGCCGCCCATAGACATGCGCATACCCCATCAGCAGGCCACCGATCACACAGGCGGGCAAAATGCCGCCGATGAACAGTGCCGATACGCTGACCTGTGCCGCCATGCCATAGATGATCATCGGGATCGACGGCGGCACGATCACCCCCAGCGTTCCCGCAGCCGTCACCAGAGCTGTGGAAAAGCGCAGGTCATAACCTTTGGAAACCAAAAGCGGGATCGACATTGACCCGATTGCCGCGACCGTGGCCGGAGAACTGCCGGAAATGGCACCGAACAACATGCAGGCCGCGACGGTCGACATCGCCAACCCGCCCCGGAACCTGCCAAATACCGCATCCGCGAAAGAGAATAACCGCCGCGCCAGACCACCCTTGGTCATGATCTCGCCTGCGAGAATGAACAAAGGCACTGCAAGCAACGGAAAACTGTCGAGCGCCGTGACAATGGAACGGACGACCTGACCGGGGTTTGTCGGCGCGCCCATCCATCCCGGCAAGAGCGCGGCAAAGCCGAGCGAAAAGGCGACCGGCACGCTCAGAAGCAGGACGACGAGAAAAAAGCCAAGGGCATAGACCGGGATCATGGATGCGACCTTTTGGAAATGTCAGCCTCGGGTACGAGGTCCGCAACGATGATCAGGCCGGGCACGTCGCCGCCCCGCGCGATCCGCCACAACGCCTGCAGCGCGCGCAGAAAAGCCAGCCCCATGCCCACCGGCACAGCAGCATAGACGACCCACATCTGCAGGCCCAGCCCCGGCGATTTCTGGCCGATCTGCGCGATCCGCTGCGTCAGCGGCACCGAATACCAGACCATCAGCGCAAAAAAGAGCGCCGAGGACATCAGGGCAAAGACCCCGAAACTGCGCAACCATCTTTGCCCTGCCATGACCGGCAGCAGATCGACCGATATGTTGCGGCCTTCGCGCACCGCAAGGCTGACGCCGATGAAAGTGCACCAGATCAGCAGATACCTTGCCAGCTCCTCGGACCAGACCAGCGGCGATCCAAGAAGATAGCGGAACACCACCTGCGCGGCGAGGATCACCACCATCGCAAGCAGGATTGCCGCCAACGTGAACCGTTCCAGATTGGCTTCCAGAAATCGCAGGGCTTTCATGCGTCGATCACCTTGCCCGGATTCAGAATGCCGTTGGGGTCCAGCGCCGTCTTGATCCGGCGCATCAGCGCCATTTCTGCTTCGCTGCGGGAATATTGCAGATACGGTTTCTTGGTCGTGCCGATACCATGTTCGGCTGACACCGATCCGCCGAATTTGCGCACGGTCGCGTAAACCGCGGCATCCAACGCCTTGGCGGGTTGATCATCGCTCCCCGGCAACCAAGCCAGCAGGTGCAGATTACCATCCGCGACATGGCCGTAATAAACAGAACGCGCCCCTAGGACCGCCATTTCGATGGCTACGGCGCAGTCCTTGGCAAAATCATCGGCCTGCCCGGTGGGCAGCCCCACATCATAGGCAAGATGCGGCCCGAGGGTGGCCTTGAATTCCGCACAGGCGTCACGAACGCCCCAGAATGCCTTAACGTCAGCGATGCTCTGGGAAAGGACCGCGTCCTCTACCACTGAGGCCTGGAACATGTCTTCCAGAAAGGCGTTGAAACGGTCGCTGTCGGCGTCTTCATCCGTGCCCTGCGCCTCGATCAGGACCCGAAAAACGTGCTGCCCCTGCAGCGGGTCGCGCACGCCGGGGACCTCGCAGGCGACCTGCCAGTAATCCGGCCACATCACCTCGAAGGCAGACAGTGTCGGCCCCAGTTTGCGCCGCGCGCCGTCCAACAAACGCAGGACAGAGCCGTAATCCGCAAGCCCGCACAGGGCGGCATGCGTGCAACCTGGCAGCGGATAAAGGCGCAGCACAAGCCGGGTGATGACCCCCAGCGTGCCTTCGGAGCCGATGAACATCTGCCGCAGGTCATATCCGGTATTGTTCTTGATCAGCTTGGAGGTGGCGTCGATCACCGTGCCATCTGCCAGCACCACCTCCAACCCGAGAACAAGATCGCGCATCATGCCATAGCGGATGACGCGGTTGCCGCCTGCATTCGTGGCCGCATTGCCGCCAATCGCGCAAGACCCCCGCGCCCCAAGGTCCAGCGGGAAATAGACGCCCGCATCGGCTGCGGCGTTCTGCACGACCTCAAGCGGCGTTCCGGCCAGAACGGTCATGGTCGCGGCGGCGGTGTCAATTTCTTCGATGCCGGTCATTTTTTCTAGCGATAGCGCGACGCCCCCTGCAATGGGACGCGCCCCGCCGCACAACCCGGTCAGCCCGCCTTGCGGCACGACAGCAATCTGATGCGCGTTGGCGACCTGCAAGAGCATCGCCACATCTTGCGTTGTGCGCGGACAAAACAGCGCGGCAGGTTGCTGCGGGGAAAGTGCTGACCAATCGTTGTGATTGCGTGGCGGCACCGGATCGATGCGACTTGCGCAAAGCTGGTCCGGCAAATCGTCAAGAAACGCCTGCAAGCATTGATTGCTATCCCGCCCTGCGCGCATTCCCGATTCCTCCCTTGCCGTCGAATTTGTTTGAAGTTACCGATTGTAAGGTCAATGTCAACAGACTAACATGTTACTAAATGTTCAGTCAGGAATCTCTACAATGATCAATTCTACCGCACCCACGCTTCGCACGGAACAGGACGTTACTGCGCCACGTGCGCATCTTTTCGGTTTGTCCGCTGCCATGGTGACACCCTTCACCGAGGAGGGTGCCATCGACACCGCGCGTGCCGCAGCCCATGCCGATTTTCTGATGCAGGAAGGTTTGTCCGGCGTGACCCTGTTCGGGACCACGGGAGAAGGGGCGTCGCTTGGCCCGAAGGATCGTGCGCGCCTGCTGGATGCCGTGATGGATGCAGGTGTGCCAGCGGCGAAAATCACCGTCGGTATCGTCGCATCCGACAGCGAAACCGCGTTGGATCAGATCGCCGCAGCGCAAGCCAAGGGTGTTGACCGGCTGCTTTTAGCACCGCCGTTTTATTTCAAGGGCATTTCGCAGGCCGCTTTGGGCACCTGGGTCGCACAGATAATCCGCGCGATGAAGCGCGAGGCGCAGATCATTCTTTACCACATTCCGCAGGTCACCGGCGTGGCCTTTGACGCGCCCCTTGTGCGCGACCTGAAAGACAGGTTCGGCACCACGATCTTTGGCGTCAAGGACAGTGCCGGCGATTGGGATCACGCACAAAACCTGCTTGCCCTGGATGATCTGGCGATCCTGATCGGCGACGAACGCCTGCTTGCGCGCGCCGCACCGCTGGGTGGCGCAGGCGCGATCAGCGGAATGGGAAACCTGTTGCCGGGCCGCGTCGCGAAGATGATCCAGACCGGCGTCGCCGATCCTGCGCTTGATGCTTTGGTGGACCGCGTTGTGTCCGTTCCCGTCACGCCGCTGGTCAAGGCTCTGGTCGGGGGGCTGCACGGGGATGCCGGTTGGTCTGCCACGCGCCCACCGTTGGAACCTGCCGATCCTGCACTGGTCAGCAGCTTGCTTGAGACGGTAAGGTCAATGAGGCCCTGAAGTGGCTGATTTCACAAGGATGACCGGATGAAGTTAAGAGAACAAGCCTACGACGCCTTCACCGAAAACCTGCTGGCGCGGCAGATATCGCCCGGTCAGTTCATTTCGCAACGCGAGCTGGTCGCACTCACCGGGATGAGCCTTGGGGCCGTGCGTGAAATGATCCCCCGGCTTGAGGCGGATGGGCTGATCCGCACGGTGGCACAGCGCGGGCTGCAGGTGATGAATGTCGATATGGAACTGATCCGCAACGCCTTCCAGTTGCGGATCATCCTTGAGCGCGAGGCGATCCGACATTTTGTAACGGTGGTGTCGGACGAGGAAATCGCAGCCTTGCGCACCGCGCATGAACAGGCGCGCGCCGACGCTGTTTCCGGCGTGACACCCGATGTTCTGGCCCGTGCGCAGCAGACTGACTGGGATTTTCATGACCGGATCATCGACATGCTTGGCAACGAATTGATCAAGACGATCTATCGCACCAATGCAATCAAGGTGCGCCTGATCCGCAACGACGATACCCGCATGCTGCCGGAACTGGCCGTATCGGTGATGGACGAACATCTGGCCATCATCAAAGCCATCGAAAGCCGCGCGCCCGAGGCGGCGGAAGCGGCCCTTCTTGCGCATTTGACAAGTGCCAAGCACCGTGCTGTCAGGATTTGACATGCGCGCACACTTCGCCCCGGGCACGCCAGACCGCACCTCCGATCACCCGCGAAAAATCCCGGATGCAGCGCAGATGACGCTAGGGTAGCTTTCGCTGACGCTTGTCATTTCTATCTAAGCGTGTGAAAAATTGCCATGCGCGGATTTTACCGCGGCTCAACTGATCTGCGCACAGCGCTTGATGGCTTTGTCCGCAGAGGCAAACAGGGAGATTCCCATGAAACTCAGAACTATTCTTAAAGCAGGCAGCGCAATGGTCCTGCTGTCGGCTGTCGCGGCGAACGCGCAGGCGACTCACCCGCAAACCGGCGAAGCGCTGGCAGAGGTGCAGACCTTCACCTATCGCGTGCTGGATGAACATTCCTCTGTCGATCCGCAGGTAGTCGAAGACACCTATGGGTCCGACATCGTGCGCGACCTGTTCGAAGGTCTGATGAATCAGGATGCGAGCGGCGAACTGACCCCCGGCGTGGCTACCGGATATGAGGTATCCGACGACGGGCTGACCTATACTTTCACGCTGCGCGACAATGCGCGCTGGTCCAACGGCGACCCGGTGCTGGCCAGCGATTTCGTCTATGCATGGAAACGTGCCGTCGATCCGGCGCTGGCATCTGAATACGCATGGTTCATGGAACTGATGTCGATCAACAACGCCGCCGAGATCATCGCAGGCGAGATGGACATGGAAGAACTGGGCGTTGCCGCCCCTGACGATCAGACCTTTGTCGTCACCCTGTCGCAGCCCCTGCCCTATTTCGCGCAGATGACGACGCATTCCACCACTTTCCCCGTGCATCCCGCCACGGTGGAAGAATTCGGCGATGCATGGACGCGCCCTGAAAACATCGTGTCCAACGGCGCCTATATGCTGCGCGAACATGTCCCGCAGGAACGTCTAGTGCGCGTGCGCAACGAAAACTATTGGGACAATGAAAACACCATCATCGATGAAGTCACATCCTTGGTGATCAATGACGTGAACCAGGGCCTGACCCGTTATCTGGCCGGCGAGCTTGACCGGACAGAGACACCCCCCGGTCAGTTCCAGCGTCTTTCGGCGGAATATCCTGATCAGGCGATCAGCATCCCGCGGCTGTGTTCATATTATTACAACTTCAACCTGTCCGACGGTGGCCCTGAAGCCTTGCAGGATGTGCGCGTCCGTCAGGCGATGAACCTTGCAGTGAACCGCGATGTCATCGTCGACAACGTGCTGGGTGCGGGCCAGACGGCGGCCTATAACTTTACCCCTGTCAAGACCGCCGGGTTTGAATTGCCCGACCTGCCCATCGCGGACATGACGCAGGAAGAACGCAACGCCATGGCAGTCGACCTGATGAATGAGGCAGGTTACGGCATCGGCGGTGAGCCGCTAAGCATCGAATTGCTTTACAACACTGACGAGGCGCACCGGAACATCGCCGTCGCCCTCGGCCAGATGTGGCAGCAGACGCTGGGCATTCAGACCACGCTTTCCAATCAGGAATGGCAGACCTTTCTGCAGACCCGCGGCAACCAAAGCTTTGAAATGGCGCGTGGCGCATGGTGTGGCGATTATAACGAAGCCTCGACCTTCCTTGATCTGGTCACCACCAATTCCGGCTATAACGATGCGAAATATTCCAACGCCGAAGTAGATCAGCTGATGACCGACGCCAAAACGGCAGAGGACCCGCAGCCGAATTACACCCGCGTGGAACAGATCATCGCCGAAGAGGTGCCGATCATCCCGATCTACCATTACGCCGATGGGTATATGTTCTCTGACGATCTGCGCGGCTGGCCCGTGGATAACGTGGAACAGAACTGGTATAGCCGCCAGCTTTACAAAGTCGCGGCAGAGTAAACCTGCGTCATCGCCAAAGCCTGTACTCCGTTCGCGGGGTGCAGGTGTTCTATGAATTTGAAGACAGGGACTGCCATGTTCAACTTCGTGCTGAAACGGCTTGCGATTGCTGTGCCCACGATCCTTATCCTGATCGTGTTGTCGTTCATGCTGATGTTCGCAGCCCCCGGTGGCCCGTTCACCAGCGAACGCCCGCTGCCGCCACAGGTGCTTGCCAATATCGAGGCGCGCTATGGGTTGGATCAGCCCTATTGGAAACAGATGTATGATTACGTGGTGAACGTGGTCACGCGGTTCGATTTCGGCCCCTCGTTCCAGTACCGCGACCGGACGGTGAACGATGTGATCCGTCAGGGCTTTCCCGTGACGTTGACCTATGGGTTCTGGTCGTTCCTTGTTGCTGTGATCGTCGGTGTCTCGCTGGGCGTGGTGGCGGCGATCAAACACAACAGTTGGGCCGATTATCTGGCTGTTGGCGTCACGGTGGGCGCGCAGGTCCTGCCGAATTTCGTCATGGCACCTATTCTGGTGCTGGTCTTTACCTTGTGGCTGGGCTGGTTGCCGGGCGGCGGCTGGCAAGGCGGACAATGGCAATATCTGGTGCTGCCGGTGATCGCGCTGTCGACCAGTTACATGGCATCCATCGCGCGGATCATGCGGTCTTCGATGCTGGAAGTGCTGAATGCCGGTTTCATCAGGACCGCCCATGCCAAGGGTCTGCCGATGTGGCGGATCATCCTGCGCCATGCGTTGAAACCCGCGATGCTGCCGGTGCTGTCCTATCTGGGGCCCGCCTTCGTGCTGATGATCACCGGGTCGGTTGTCATTGACGTTTATTTCTCGACGGGCGGGATCGGGCAGTTCTTTGTCAATTCGGCCTTCAGCCGGGATTATGCGGTCATCATGGGGATCACCATTCTGGTGGGTGTCCTGACCATTGGCTTTAACCTTTTGGTGGATGTGCTTTATGCATGGATCGACCCCAAGATCCGTTACTGAGGGGGGCCGCGTCATGTATCCCGACAAAACCACCGCCGACAATCTGGTCGGCTCCGCCCATCTGGCCGAGGTACGGGGCCGCTCGCTCTGGACCGATGCGCGCCGCAGGTTCATGCGCAACAAGGCCGCCGTGGCCGGGATGATCGTGCTGTTCCTGATCACGCTGTTTGCGTTCTTCGGCGGTTATCTTGCCCAATGGTCCACGCAGGAAATCGACTGGCCGATGATGGGACGTGTCGCACAAGACGGCGGGCCAAGCTTTGCCAACGGCCATTATTTCGGCGTCGATGAATTGGGTCGCGATCTATATGCCCGCACCGTGCAGGGCACGCGGATTTCCTTGCTGGTCGGTTTCGTCGGTGCCGGGATCGCGGTGATTGTCGGCACGCTTTATGGCGCGATTGCGGGGTATTTCGGGGGGCGTATCGACGGGATCATGATGCGCACCGTCGATATCTTGATGGCAATTCCTTTCATGTTCGTGCTGATCCTGATGCTGGTGATTTTCGGGCGGTCGATCCTGATGCTGTTCATCGGGATCGGGCTGATTTCCTGGCTGGATATGTCGCGCATCGCGCGCGGCCAGACCCTGACGCTGAAAAACAAGGAATTCGTCGAGGCCGCGGTCGCCACCGGCGTGCGCCCATTGACCATCATCCTGCGCCATATCGTGCCGAACCTGCTGGGCCTTGTGACGGTCTATGCCACCTTGCTGGTGCCAAGCATGATCATCACTGAAAGTTTCATCAGCTTTCTGGGTCTTGGCGTACAGGAACCGGCGACATCGCTAGGTGCGCTGATTTCGGCGGGTGCCGGGCAGATGCAATACGGCGTGATCTGGCAACTGGCCTTTCCGTTGTTTTTCTTCATCCTGACGCTTTTTGCGTTCTTCTTTGTGGGTGACGGGCTGCGCGACGCGCTCGACCCAAAGGACCGCTAGTATGACATTGTTGCAGACCAAAGACCTGACCGTGACGTTCCAGACCGCTGATGGGCCGGTCAATGCGGTGAACGGGGTAAACTTCAGCATCGACACTGGCGAGACGCTCGCCATCGTCGGCGAAAGCGGATCGGGCAAAAGCCAGACCGCCTTTGCCATCATGGGCCTGCTTGCGCGCAATGGTAAGGCCAGCGGGCAGGCCCTGTTCGACGGGCAGGATTTGCTGAGCATGTCCACCAAGGACCTGAACAAGATCCGCGCGCGTGAAATCGCCATGATCTTTCAGGACCCAATGACATCGCTGAACCCCTATATCCGCATTTCCGACCAGATGGCCGAGGTGCTGACCCTGCACAAGGGCGTGTCCAAACGCGAGGCGATTGCCCAATCGGTCCGCATGCTGGATGCCGTGCGCATCCCCGATGCCAAGGCGAGGATCAGCAGCTATCCGCATGAATTCTCCGGCGGCATGCGTCAGCGGATCATGATCGCGATGGCACTGTTGTGCGAACCCCGCCTGCTGATCGCGGATGAACCGACCACGGCGCTTGACGTCACGGTGCAGGCGCAGATCATGCAGGTGCTGGCCGATATCCGGCGCGATTTCGGCACGGCGATCATCCTGATTACCCATGATCTGGGGATCGTGGCCGATGCCTGTGATCGGACATTGGTGCTTTACGGTGGTCAGATCATGGAAGACGGGCCCACCGACGATCTGTTCGCCCGCCCGTCGCACCCCTATACATCCGGCCTGCTGCGTGCGGTACCACGGCTTGACCGCGACGATGATGAATTGCTGACCATCGCGGGCGAACCGCCCGATATGTCGCGCTTGCCGGCGGGCTGTCCGTTTTCGCCCCGCTGCCCGGCAGTGATGCCACATTGCCCCAGCATCAAACCCGCATTGGAAGGGTTCGACGGCAACCGCCGCCGGTCCTGCCACCTGCCCCTCAGCGAGGTCGCATGATGGAACCGATCCTGTCCGTTCAGGACCTCAGCGTCACTTTCGACGTTCACCCGCAAGGTGCATGGCCCTGGACCAAGCCGCAGAAACTGCATGCCGTGAACGGGATCAGCTTTGATCTGGCCCCGGGCGAATGTCTGGGCGTCGTGGGCGAAAGCGGATCGGGCAAATCCACGCTCGCGCGCGCCGTTGTCGGCACCGTCCCGTCAAGCCATGGGCGCATCGTCTTTGAGGGCCATGATCTGGCGGCCATGTCCACATCCGCGCGCCGCGTACATCGCAAAGATGTGCAGATGATCTTTCAAGACCCGCTGGCGGCGCTGAACCCGCGCATGACGGTGGGTGACATCATCGCCGAACCGCTGATCACCCATGAACCGCGCACACCGCGCAAAGAGGTCCGCAAACGGGTGCAGGC
Source organism: Yoonia sp. (assembly GCF_046292185.1). Lineage (GTDB taxonomy): Bacteria > Pseudomonadota > Alphaproteobacteria > Rhodobacterales > Rhodobacteraceae > Yoonia. The sequence continues at coordinate 18,740 of NZ_JBKBQY010000014.1, read as the reverse complement.
CTTGATGGAACGGGTCGGGCTGCTGCCCAATTTGGTGAACCGCTATCCGCATGAATTTTCCGGCGGCCAGTGCCAGCGGATCGGGATCGCGCGCGCGCTGATCGTGAAACCGAAACTGCTGATCTGCGATGAACCCGTGTCAGCGCTGGATGTGTCTGTGCAGGCGCAGGTTGTGAACCTTTTGCGCGCATTGCAGCGCGATATGGGGCTGTCGATGATCTTTATCGCCCATGATCTGAGCGTGGTGAAACATGTCTCTGACAGGGTGATGGTGATGTATCTGGGGCGCACGATGGAGCTGGCCGATGGCAAGATGCTGACGCGTGCGCCGCGCCATCCCTATAGCCAGGCGCTGATCGCCTCGGTGCCGATCCCAGACCCGGTGCTGGAACGCGCGCGCAAACGGCCGGTGCTGGAAGGCGAACTGCCCTCGCCCCTGCGGCCGCCATCGGGCTGCGTGTTCCGCACCCGCTGCCCCAAGGCACAGCCGGTCTGTGCCGATATTCGCCCGCCGCTGATCGACGCAGGTGAAGGCCACAAGGTCGCCTGCCTGTTCGAGGAACCGGAACTGATGCTGCATGTCACAGAGGAAAGCGTCTGACCCCGAAGGCGGTCTTCTGGTCACCCCTTCAGCCGGGGAGCTGATGAAACGCGTCACAAGGCGGAAGGTCTACGCCTGACTGCCGTGTCAATCTGTATGCGGGTGCGATGCCTCATATTCCGCCGCAGTCTTTCGCGCGTGATCACCTTTCAAACGAACCGACGTCATGGCCTTGTCGGTATAGATCTCGGATCGCAGCGGCCAGTCATGCGCGGCGTCGAACAAACCTGGCATCAGATCATAGTCTTCCGCCGGATCACCGGTATTGCGCATCCACAGATGCGATCCGCAGGTGCCGCAAAAGGCGCGTTCTGCAAAGGGGGTCGATTGAAAACGCTTTACTGGTCCTGTCACACTCACCGCATCGGCGGCGGCGGTGAATGCAAGGAAAACCCCGCCTGACCAGCGTTGGCACATGCGGCAATGGCAGACACCCGGTTGCGCGTCATGTTTTCCATCAATGGTGATCGTGACCTCGCCGCAAAGGCAGCGGCCCGAAATCCTCGTCGCGTTTTGCATGACTCAGTCCTCTTTCAGGGGTGCAAACATAGTCCGTCGGTGACGGAGAGTGATGCGATAACAAGAACCGGGACAAGAGAGTTCCGGCAAGCGGGTTTCAACAACCCTGATCCGTTCTTTACCCGGCAAGCTTGCCACCAGATGAGAAACCTTTAGGTTTTAACCAGATATGTGGTTCTGGAGGCGTGAAAGATGATGAAATACCTGATTGCTATCGGCGTTCTGGTTGTCGGGGTAGCCGCTTACTTTGTCTTCGCGCCCGCCACCACGCCACCCGCACCGGTGCCGGAACCGGTTGCTACCGCCCCGTCAGAGCCCGAACCTGTCGCCGCGCCCGCAGCGCCCGACGACGACACGCGCCTTGCACAGATGGCCGCCGATACCCGTGAAAACCTGCCCTCTGCGCTGACCGACAATGTGACCTGGACGGATGCGCTGTTTCTGCCGCGGATGCGGATCATGGAATATAGCTATGTCGCCACCGGTGCCGACGATCTGCGGGATATGATCGCAACGCGCGCCGAGACGATCTGCCGGGACGGACGAGAAATGTTCGCTCTGGGCACGACCCTGCGCAACAGCGTGGAAAACAGCGAAGGCGTCCTGATCGACCGGGTCTATCTGCTGCCCGAAGATTGCCAGCGGTTTTACTGAATGTATCCATGATCGCCGTGACCGTTGGCACGAAATCGACCAAGTCCGGGATCGTTTTTGGATATCAAGCGCTATCTGCCTAGATTGAAATCGCGCTGGCAGTCTGCCGGTCGCTACGATGTCAAAGGGCCGTTCGCTTTCGTATCGGTCTGAAAAACAAAGGAAGAAAAGATGCCTCTTGCACCGCTCAAGACCACGACGGCCCTTGTTGCCAGCCTTTCCCTGATGCTGCCACATTCCTTGCTCGTGACCACCGCCATGGCACAAGAGGCCACGCTTTTGTGCCTGGACGAAAGCGAGCCCCCCTGCCCCGAGGGAGAACCCGAAGACGGGTCGACCCCGCTTGCCCGCGCCGAATTCGCCGCCATGACGGCGCGGACGCTAGCAGAGCAAGCCGAGCAGACGGCCCAGCAGTTGCAAGAGGACGCCGCCGCCGCAGAGGCGGGAGGCGACCCTGACGCGGCAGAAACCGCCCGCGCCGCCGCTACCGAAGCGCAAGCCGAGGCCGAAACCCTGCGCGCCGAAGCCGAGGCACTGACAGAGATTGCTGAAGGGCTGGCAGAGGAGGCGGAGATCGCAGCGGAAGCCGAGGCTGCGGAGGCTGAAGCACTGGCGGCAGCGGAAGCGGCTGAAGCCGAGGCACTGGCCGAAGCAGAGGCGGAAGCCGAGGCACTGGCCGCAGCAGAGGCGGAAGCCGCTGAAGCCGAAGCACTGGCCGCAGCAGAGGCGGAAGCCGCTGAAGCCGAGGCACTTGCCGAAGCAGAGGCGGAAGCCGCTGAAGCCGAAGCACTGGCCGCAGCAGAAGCGGAAGCCGCTGAAGCCGAGGCACTAGCCGCAGCAGAAGCAGAAGCCGCTGAGGCCGAGGCACTTGCCGAAGCAGAGGCGGAAGCCGCTGAAGCCGAGGCACTAGCCGCAGCAGAAGCGGAAGCCGCTGAAGCCGAGGCACTCGCCGCAGCAGAAGCAGAAGCCGCAGAGGCCGAGGCACTGGCCGCAGCAGAAGCAGAAGCCGCAGAGGCCGAGGCACTGGCCGCAGCAGAAGCGGAAGCCGCTGAAGCCGAGGCACTCGCCGCAGCAGAAGCGGAAGCCGCTGAAGCCGAAGAACTGGCCGAAGCACTGGCCGAAGCTGAAGCGGAAGCCGCTGAAGCCGAGGCACTCGCCGCAGCAGAAGCAGAAGCCGCAGAGGCCGAGGCATTGGCCGAAGCAGAGGCGGAAGCGGAAGCCGTTGAAGCTGAGGCACTAGCAGAGGCCGAAGCAGAAGCCGCTGAAGCCGAGGCACTAGCCGCAGCAGAAGCGGAAGCCGCAGAGGCCGAGGCACTGGCCGAAGCAGAGGCGGAAGCCGAGGCATTGGCAGAAGCAGAGGCCGAAGCGGAAGCCGCTGAAGCTGAGGCGCTAGCAGAAGCAGAAGCGGAAGCCGCTGAGGCCGAGGCGCTAGCAGAAGCGGAAGCCGCAGAAGCCGAGGCACTGGCCGCAGACGCAGAGAGCGATGAACTGGCACTGATCGACCCGACCGTGGAAGAGGATGACGCGGCGCCAGCGGCGGCGACGTCAGAGCAGGAAGCCGCGCCAGAGGATGTGGTGGAAGAAACGCTGGACGCGGACTCCGTCCGGACAAGCGATCAGGATTTCCTGACTGCCATCGGCACAGCGGCGGCCACGGCCTCTGACCAGAATGACCGGAGTGGCCGGAGCAATTTTGAAACGGCGATCCTGCTTGGTCTGGGTGCCGTCGTCGTCGGGTCTGTGCTGCGCAATGGCGACCGTGTTGTTGCGAATACCGGCGACCGCGTGGTCGTCGAAGGGTCGCGCGGGCTGACCGTGTACAAGGATGACGATGCCCTTTTGCGTCAGCCAGGGGCGACGATGCGTACTGAAACCTTTGATGACGGGTCGTCGCGCACAACGCTTGACCGCGCCGACGGATCACAGGTCGTGACGATCCGTGATGGACGCGGGCGGGTCCTGCGCCGGGCCGCTGTCTATCCCGATGGCACGCAATATGAATTGTTCGATAACCTGCAACCCGCCCCCGCCGTCGACGTGCGGGAATTGCAGCAAACCCGCCCGGTCGCGCGCAGCCTGTCTTTTGCCGAAAGCGATCTTTCCGCCCTGCGCACGGCGCTGCGCGAAGACACCCCCGTCGATCTCGGCCGGGCCTTCAGCCTGCGCCAGATCCGTGAAATCGAACAGGTGCGCAGCCTTGTTCCAGCGATCGATCTGGACACGGTGACATTCGCGACCGGCTCTGCCGCGATCCCGGCGGCGCAGGCACGCAGCCTTGTGCGGGTCGGCATCCTGATCGAAGAGATGCTGATGGAGAATCCGCGGGAAGTGTTCCTGATCGAAGGCCACACCGATGCCATTGGCAGCGAAAGCAACAACCTTGCCCTGTCGGACCGGCGCGCCGAATCCGTGGCCCTTGCCCTGACCGAGAATTTTCGCATTCCACCGGAAAACCTGATCGTCCAAGGCTATGGCGAGGCATTTCTGAAAGTGCCGACACAGGCCGCCGAAGAACGCAACCGCCGCGCGACAGTGCGCCGGATCACGCCATTGCTGCAACAGGTTGCCGCGAACTAAGCGTGAAATTATAGGAACCTCTCGAACGGGTCGCCGCGCAAAGGCGGCGGCCCATCATGCCGTCAGGCATTTCTGCCGATGCGTCTGCCAAAGCTGAGGCGCCGCGCCTTCCCCATCACAGCGAGGCGCGCAGATGCTCGATCAGCGCGGTGTCCATCGCGGCAGGATCGGGGGCATCGTCACCCTCGGTCTCTTCGCCTTCGATCAGCTCTTCTTCTTCCTCCTCCTCGGCCAGCAGGATTTCCAGCGCGCCTGCGACGGAGTCGAGCACGCCGCCGCGCGCTGTGCCGCGGATAAAGCTGCCGCCCAGAATTTCGGTTTCGACACCGACATCGGGCGTGTAGCCCTGCCCGCCATCAAGGCTGACCCCGGCCAGCTTGCGGTTCAGCACAAGCACATCCTGCGTGGTCAGGATGAGCTGATCGCGGATGGTAAAGCCGATCTTGCCCTCATCTGTGGCAAAAACCTGTGCATCGGCTTCGGTATCAAGGAAACGGAAATTGGTATGGGCATAAAGGTCAAAGGTCCGCTGGCGGAAGTAGACGTCGCCGTCGATCCGGTTGTTGGTGCCAACAAAGAATGGTCCGGCATGGATCACCTCGCCGGTGCCGATCATGCTGTCTTGCAGCAAAAGCGTGCCGGTGCTGGCGAACAGCCGGTTGGCGACAAGATCGAACATATCGTTATACAGTGCATCCGCTGATCCGACGCTGAACGGCATCACCGGATCGGCAAAGGCATAGCCTTCGCCATCGCCGATGACCCGCAGATAGACCTGCGACACGAAACCGCCATCCGGGTTGGTCATGTTCACCGCCAGATCGCTGGCAGGGTCGATATCGTAAAGCCGTCCGGCGATATTATCGGCATAGAGCGAGGCCGTCTGACGGATATTGGCCAGTCCCAGATCGATCCGCCCGCCGCTGCGATAGGCGGTGATATCCAGCACCCGTGGCGCTTGGGCCGTTGCGGTGCCATAGAAACCGGGGCGGACCAGCGCAAGGTTGGTTTCATCCGCGATATCTATCGTCGCCCGCCCGATCAACGCGACCTTCACATCGGCAGCGCGCAGGGTGATCGTACCGACCGCCCCCAGCAGACCGGTGGTAAAGCTGCCGTCGACCACGTCGATGAGCAGATCGCCGGTTTGCCCGCCATTGCCCGCCAGCACGAATTGCGACAACAGATCGCCCGACATTTCACGATAGCGGATGTCCGTGTCGGACAGCAGCCGCAGGTCATTGCCATCCATGACGTCGCCCTGGAAGTAATCCTGCGTTTCGCCCGTGATCTCGCCGCCGAAGCTGAACAAGGACACGATATCGCCCTGCAGTGTCGCGTTATCGGACCGGATATCGCCCAAGGCCGAAAGCACGACATGCGATTGACCGCTGCGCAGGGACCGCGCATTGCGCACGACCATTTCGTCCTCGACGAAGATATCGACATTGCCCGTCTCGGCCAACGCCTGTTCCACGGTCATCCGGCCCCGGTCGTTGATATGCAAGTCGCCATCGGTGACGATGATATCAAGCCGGTCGATATCCGTTTCCAGCCCCACCGGCCCCACGGGTGCCAATGCCCCAAGACGCAGCACCGACAGGCCACCGGTGTTTGCCGCATCGATGTTCAGCCCGGTGCCCGCAACCTTGCGCAGCGTGCCGTCCACATTGAGGCGCAGCGCGTCGTCACTGGCATTGGTCGTCCGGATCAAGGCGAGATCGAAATCGCCGCCCACGTCGATTGCCAATGTGGCCGTGCCGGATGCGATGTAGCTGTCCGCGCTCTGGCGAAGGTCCTGTGCGACGCTGATCGCGATGTCGCCACTGTCGGTTGTCACGGATGACGCACCCGCCTGTGCCATATCGCCGCCGACATCAAGGCTGATCGCGCCCGTTTCCGAGCCGATCCGCGATGCCTGCGATTGGGCAAGGGCCCCGCCGATGGTCAGGGTGATATCGCCTGATACGGTGGCGGTCTGCGACCCGTCGCGTTGGGTCAAATCGCCGCCGATAGCGGCAAGGATCGTGCCGCTGTTGCTGATGATGCTGGATGCATCCGCTTGTGTCAGTGCCGCGGTTACTTTGAGCGTGATATCGCCCGAAGTGGTAACGATCCGTGCGTTCTGCGCCTGTGACAGCGCACCGCCGATTGTGGCGCTGATCGCGCCGCTGCCGGACAGAATGCCGGATGCGCTGTTCTGGACCAGATCACCGACCAGACCGACCGTGATATCGCCACCGTTTGAGGCAACATCCGCACGCGCCAGAAGGCTGGTGAGGTCAAGCCGCATATCGCCGCCTGCGGTCATGATCCCCAACCCATCGGACAGGCCGGTGCCGAAGTTCAGCGCATCGCCCGCCGCAAGCAGCCGCACGGCGGCGTCAGTGCTGCGCAGATCAAGCTGGCCCGCGCCGCCGATGGTGACATGGTCGATATCCACCGCGCGGTCGCGCAGAAGGATGGTCGCGTCGCCATCTGTCGTCCGGGCGCGGAACAACGCTGTTTCCACTTCGATCCGCGACAGGTTGCCGATATCCTGGCCTGCCTCCAATGTGGTTTCGGCGGCGATGATCGTCCCGTCGGTGATGCTGCCACCTGCGGCAAGCCGGGTGCGCGATTGCGATGTCGCCTGCCCCAGCGATATGTCACCGCTGGCGTTGATATCGGTCTGCGACGCGGCGTCCGTGGTCTGGTCGACGAAAGCGATGCGGATCGAATCCTCTTCCTCCAGCCAGAGCGCGGTTGGGCCATCCCCCCATCCGGTGAAGGACAATTGCACCAGCGCGGTGGTCAGACGGTCCAGATCGCCGGAGCCTGTGCCGCCGCCGCTGAACAGGTCCAGCGTGCCGCCAGTGATATTGCGCCCCGTGGTGCCAGCACGCAGAATGCCGGTCTGGGTTTCCAGCCGCAGCGTGGACAGCAGACCGAAGGTCAGCGTGTCATTGCCATAAAGTGTGACGCCCTTGCGCGCCTCGATCCGGCCACCAAAGGCCAGTTCGGCGCGCGCAAGGCTGAATTCGCTGACCACATCGAGATAGATCGCGCCGGTCCGCGTCGTCAGGGTGATGCGGCCATCTTCTTCATCGGTCAATTCGATGCCAAGCATGTTGTCATCTTCACCGATGCTGCCGGCATCCAGCGCGATATCGCGCGCAACGATCCGTGGCAGGGCCGATCCGACATTATCGATGATCGCGCCTTTGGCGGTCACGGATGCGGTCAGCCCGGCGAAAAGCGCCTCGATCGGCAGATCGCCAAACGGGGCGGTGACAAAGATATTCTGCCCAGACCGCGCGTTCAGCGACCCGCCGGGCAGGATTTCAATGCTCAGCGGTTTGTCCTGCGTGCCGATGGAATGCTGGTTGCCCGATTCCAGAACAAGGATCGAGCCGCGCACCGCAGGCGCATCATCGCCCGACGCATCGGTCATGGCGCCATTGATCAGGATCTGCACGTCGCCCGTGCCATCCACCTGCCGGATCGCGGCGGCGGTTTCGGCGCCCACGAAAATCTCGCGCCCGTTGGCGACCACGGTCAGGCTGCCGATGGGCCGGCCCGCATCATCGAAACCGGCAAAGGCGAAATTTACATCCTCGCGCTGGACCACACGGATATTGCCGTCACTGTCCAGCCGCAGATTGCCGTCTTCATCGAACAGATCCAGACGGTCGGCAGCCCCCAGCACCAAAAGATCGGCGGCGGTCAGCGTAGCGCCCGGATTGATGATGTAATCGGGCGTCAGTTCACCCACTGATCCGCTGGCGCGCAGGACGATGTTGTTGTTGGCGATGATGTTAGGATTCTCGACGCGCGCGGTGGTGTCACCTGTGCGCCGGACAAGCCCCGCCGACAGGGTCTGCGTCAACTGGTCATTGGTCCAGCCTGCACCGTCGAAAATACCGGCAAATTCATCGGTCAGACCGATCAGCGCATCAGCATCGTCGCGCGTGGCACGGGCGTTCCATTCAGCATAAAGCGCTTGGCGGCTGGCGACATAGGCATCGACCATGTCAGCCGTGCTGGATTGTTCCAGCACCTGACGGGTCTGGCTGTCCAGCGTGAAATCGACGGCGGTGCCACCGGATTCTTGCCGGGCGATCCAGTAGTCGTCGAACATGCGCTCGCGCTGGGCGCGCAGGGCGGCAAGCTGTTCCGCCGCGCGGGCCTCCAGCCCGTCGCCGAACAGGCCCAGACCTTCGCCGTATAGCTGGGTCAGTTCCGCCTCGGTGCGGATGTCGCGGTCTTCGATATTGTTGCGGTCGGTGATGGACCCGTCCAGGGCGTGCAGATAGACTGATCCACCGCGCGAGCGGATTGTATCGACACCCAGATCGCCCGTGACTTCACGGATCGCGATATCGCGGGCGGCATCGGCGTTCAGGCGGCCACCAATCAGATCGGTGCGGACAGGCGCATTTTCGGCACCGATGGCACCGGTGATCGATTCAAGCCGGATATTGGCCCCCTGCACCAGACCGGCCCCCGGCAGATGCACCAGATCGCCACGGGCGATCAGATGGATATTGCCGGAACTGGCGGAACTTGCCCCGCCGGAGGACGGCGCTGTCGAAGTCGCGGACACCAGATTCATGTTGCCGCCGGTTTCGCGCACAAAGATGTTGTCGCGCGCGGTCAGCGTCAGCGTCGTATTAGCGAACTGGTTGACGTTGAACGCATCGCCGTTGCCCGTGATACTGCCACCGCCTGCTGTGATCGACAGATTGGCGGTGTTCAGCGCAACCTCGTTTGACTCAGTGCGCACAGACCCACCTGTCGATGCGACGACCGACTGGCCATAGGCGTTGATGACCGTATCGCTGAAAATCAGATCGCCCGCCGTGCGCAGGTTCAGCGCGCCGACATCGCTGCCGCCAAAGGCGATATCGATGGTCTTGCTGGCGTTCAGGCGATGTTCATAAAGCTGTTCGGTAGTCTGCACCCGTTCATAGGCGCGGTGAATCCAGCCAGAGCCGAGCTTCCACCAGCGGACCGAGTTATGCACCTCGCGCTTGGGCGTATTAGGGGCAAAGCTGTTCTGAACCTGCCGGCCGACAAAGGCGTAATCATAGGTCTGCCCTTCGAGGCTGGCCCCCAGATAGGGCAGCGACCCGAAGGTGGGCGCAGGCCCAAGCTGGGTACGTTCCACGGAACGGACGGTCGACACCGTCTCGACCCGTCGGCGCACGCCCCGGAAACCGATGACGACCAGTTCCTTTTCCAGCATGTTATAGGTGGTGACGATCTTTTCGCCGGTCAGCAGGATCAGATCGCGGCCCTGCGTCGGGTCATAGGTCGCGCTGCGACTGCCCGCGCCCAAGGTGGCAACCAGATTGGACGGTACGCGGCGCGTCGGACGTTCCCCGTCCGAGGCATTTTTGATGGATTCGTCGTCGAACAGAAAGACTTCACGCTCGGTCAGGTTGTTGTAGATCGTGACCTGGCCATCCAGGCGGCGGTATTCGGTGGTCAGGAAACGGTCGGCTGCAACGTTTTTCGACGTATCCGTGATCCGCACCACGCCTTCCACGCCACTGCCGGAACCGCCGGTGTCGATCCGCGTCAGCGCGATGGCAAGTTTCGTGTTGCTGTCCAGCGTGATTTCCCCGAACCCGTCCAGCGCCTCGATCCGGCCGTTGCCGGTGGACAGGATATTGCCCACCAAATCGACCTGACCGCCCTGCACGATCATCCGCGCAACCTCGATCCGATTGTCGTCATAGTTCCAATAGACCGGCACATCGCTGTCGATGAAGGCGCTACGGACCACATCGCCGTCATCGCCTTTGGCCGGATTATGGATCAGCACACGGCCCGTGCCGTTGGCCCCATAGCGTTCCACAATTTCATTCCACAGATCGCCATCAATGGTTTCATCGATCACGACGGAATAGGCACCGCGCCCTGCCTGGATCAGCCCGTTGATATTCAGCATATCGGCGCTGATAAACACGTTCTTACCGGCCCGGATACCGCCATCATTCTTGATCGCCGGCAGCGGCCGGTATTCGGTGAACACCTGTCCGGCGGCGGCATTGCGCACCCAGTTTTCATTCTGCCGCTGGACACTGTCAAAGAACAGCCCGTACTGGCCTTCCAATGTCACGACAAGCTGGCCCTCGGCACGGGCAACAGCCTGCGCTGCCGGGGTGCCGCCGACATTGGTGATGCCGGGGGTGTAGCCCTGAATGAAATTGCCGTTGGTGGCTTCCATCTTGATCGTCAGCGCGGCCACATCGGCGCGCACGTCGATATCACCTTCCTGTGTCGTCACCTCGACCGTGCCACGCAGGTTTTCAATGTCGCCGTTGAGGATGATCGTGCCCGCAGGACCTTCTGTATTAAATTCTGCCAATCCAGTGGATCGCACACGGACTAGCGGCCCTTCCTCTGCCAGACCAGCGATCAGGGCATAACTATGCTCGGCCGCCGACCCGCGCGCGGTCAGGTCACGGATTTCCGCGGCAGAATTCACATCGACGTCGTTCAGCGTCACCCGCCCGCCGGAGCGTGCCGGGATCGTCAGCCGGTCCACACGCACGAAGGCGGCAGAAGTGACCAGAATGTCGATGATCGCCTCTCCGGGGGCGCGCAGCGTGCCGGTCTCAGAGCCATGGACATAATCGGCGCGCATGAAGATGCTGCCGCCGGTGGCGCGGATCGCATCGACATCGATCAGCGTGACCCGCTGTCCGGCGGTCGCATTGACCTGCACCAGCAAACGGTCGCGTTCGGCAGTCCAGGCCGCGACGGCCGTCCTGCTGCTCTCATCTGTCCGGCTTCCCCATCCTGCGATAAAGGCATTTAATTCGTCGACCCGCTGTTGCAGATCACCCAAGACGCCGAAGTTTTCGATCACGCGCCAGCCGATATTTTCATATTCCCAGGCTTCATAGCCGTCGTATGCAGTATCGATCTCGTTCTGCTGGTTCAAAAGCAGGCGCTGGCTGTTGCGCGATCCGGCGCGGACATAGCCATTGACGATGATCCCGTTGTCACGGTTGTCGGTACTGGTGCCGCTTTTGATATCAAGTGCGACCGGCGCAGCACCGAAGATACCGCCGATGGCATTGGCGATGGCTGCGGCAACTTCGCGCCACAGATCCTTGCCCCGGCCATAGCCTGTCACGTCACGGGTACCGCCGATGGCATTGATGTAGATATCCTGCACCGCCTCGACCGATGCGCCCGCGCCGATGGTCACGCGCGATGTGGTATTGGCCAGTGCATCCGCCACAGGATCCGTGGGGATCGGGATGGCGGTTTTATTGAACAGACGGGTTTCGGCGCGCACATTCACGACCTGCGTCTGGCGCGCGATCTGACCTGCGCGCAATTCGATATCGCGCATCCCTTCGATCATGGCACCCGAGGCGATATTGATCAGGTTGTTGCCGTTATAGATCGCCTTGGTCGCGCCAGATGCAGCGCCGGCAAGGCCATAGGTATTGGCATCTACCTCGGCCAAGATGCCGATATTGGACCCACTGGACACCAGCAGCACACCTTCGGCCAGAATCCGGCTGTTGCCGATATTGACCGCTGTGTCATCGCGGCTGACCCGGATTTCGGATTCACCGCGCGGCAGTGCGATGGCACCGCCGGAATCCAGCAGAACGCGGTCCGTCAGGTCCAGATTGCTGGACGCTCCGATACGGAATTCCTCGGGTTCATTCAGCCGGTTGACCATGGTCTGGGTCAGCCGCGCGCCGTCATCGATGGTGGTATTGGTGCGGGCATCCAGCGTGACCACGGACCTGATTGCCACCGCATCCAGCGCGCCACCGCTGCCAGAGCGGATGTTGAAACCGTTATTGCCGCTGGCACGGGCGCGTTGCACGGATTGGTTGGTGCGCAGGTCAAGCTCGCCCGCGCGCAGGGCCACATTGCCACGCAGGCGCATATCGGCGGCAGTGACATAGGATGTCTGTTGCGACACGCCCGACACGCCGACCAACGTGGCGTTGATGTTGTTCATCTCAGATCGCAAGGTGCCGTCATGGCCCGTCGCCATATCCAGCTTGCCAGTGGCAACCAGCGATACCGCACCCGCCGTACCGATATCAGTCAATGATTTGGCCGCAACCCGCGATGTCCCGACAGAGGCGGACCCGGCGACAGCACCGCCGGACCCGGCGGTGGTCGTCAACGCAAAGCCCGCGCCAGAGACGTTGCGCAGCGACATTTCAGCCGCAAAGAAATCGCCTGACTTGATATCGGTAGTCACCGATGAGGTGCGCGCGCTGCTTGACCCGACCTCGGCCAGAACGACGCCGACCGCGATCAGCCCGCCGGTGACACCGCTGGCCGTCGCCGCGCCGCGCCCGCCGGATGAATTGGCGGCGACGGACAGCCGGTCCACCGCAAAGAACAGACCGGAATAAGTGGTCGCAATCGTGTAATCAAGGAAAGCCCGCGCCTGCGCGCCATTGCCGGCGATCACGCCGCCCGCAGCGGAAAACGCCGTGGCCGCCGCATTGTTGCGCCCGGATGCCGCGCGCAGCAGGGTCTGGATGTCGATATTGTTGCCGACGATCCCGCCATTGGTCACGCTGGTCGTCATCTCGGTTTCGGTCGTGGCCTCTGCGACAGAGGCACCGATGCTGACGCCGCCGGACACGACGACGCCATCGGCGCGGGCCGATGCCTCGGCCTCGCTGATGGATTGCAGGCTGATATTGCCCGCGGCCTGAAGTCCGGCATGGTCCAGCCGCAGATCAACCTGCCCCCGGTTCGTCGCGATGACGACCGTCGCATTGCCCGCCGCAAAGATACCGCCTGCGGCCCCGATCCCGCGGGCCTGCGTGCGCGTCGTGTCGCGCAGACTGGCGGTGATATTCGCCGCGCGGATATCGACCATCGCGGCGCTTGTGCCGGCCATGGTGATCGCGGCGCGACCCGTATTGCTGGCGGTGACGACGACAAGGCCGATCCCGGCCAGACCGCCGGCCACATTCAGCACCTGCGCGTCGATCACATCGGATCTTGTCGCCGACAGGGTGACGTTGCGCGCGGCATCGGTGGTATTCCCGACCAGGCGGGCACCCTCGGCAATAGTGATTTTCGATTCAGAACTGGTCTGGCCGACGGCGATCCCTGCGCCGATGGCGACGGCCCCAAGAGCCAGTGAATAGGACCGCATGCGCAGGCTTTCAGCATCCAATGGCCGCGTCTGCGTCTGCAACCGGATATCGCGGTCCGCCGCCAGAAGCGCGCGCGCGCCAATATCGACCGACGATGTCAGGCCGACATTGCCGACCAGCACACCTGCCGTAGCGCCGACGCCACCCGCGCCCAGCGATCCACCGATCTGGGACACGCTGACATTGCCCGTCGCCGTGGCCGAAAGATCGCGACCGGCGCGCAGCGTGCTGTCAGCATCGATACTGACACCGATATCATCGGGAACGGCGGCCTGACCGGTCACATTCACGTTCTGACGCGCCGCGACGATATCGCTGCGCACACCGGAACCGCCACCGCGGGCGGTCAGCGCCTCGATGGAATTGCTTTCGGACAGCTGGCGGTCTTCCGCGCTCAGTTCGGGGTCCTGATCGGCGGTGGTCTGATCGCCATCCAGATCCCTTTGCACTTCGGCCAGAAGACCGGCACGGGCGGTCTGCGCCTTTTGTTCATTGGCGCTGTCACCCAGAACGACGGCCTTGCCCATCTGCACCACAGAAAGCCCGACCGACAGGCCGACCGTGCCACCCACGGCACCGACGATGACCGTGCTGGCCAGACGCCGGTTCGCGGTTGCGTTGACCTTCATGTCGCGGCCCGCGAGCAGGACGGAATTATTGCCGACCGTAACGTTGGTCTTGCTGCTGAAAATCGCCAGGTCAAAGGCTGCACCGACACCGGCACCACCGCCAAGATCAATCGCCACAGCACCGCTGGCATTGCGCAGATCGACATCCTCGCGCGCGGAAAGACGCAGATCCCGGCCTGCGTTGATCCGCTGGTTGGGGTCAATCACCACTGCGGTTTCGGCCTGAACCAGATTGATGTTGATACTGGCCGCCAGCGCAAACCCTGAACTGATCGCGCCGCCGACGGCAGCCGCGACATTGTCCAGCGTGCTGCGCGCATCAAGGCTGATATCGCCGCCCGCATCGATCCGGGTCTGGTCGATATTGTCGCCGACGCCCGCATCGAGGACAGAGATCCGCGCGACGGAATCGAACTTGTTGACCTGAATAGCCGCTGCGGCAGCCGCCGCCCCAACAGCAATCGCGCCGGTGGCAGCGATGGTGCGGCTGATGACATCGGCATTGATCGCGACGGACCCGCCTTCGATCAGCGCACCGTCACCGGTGGCAAGCCTGCCAGCGCCGATATTGGCACCGCGCAGTGTGACAATCGCTTGCGACGACAGGATATTCACCCCGACGCTGCCGCCCACGCCGACGGCACCGCCAGCGGCACCGGCGGCAATCGACATCACCGATGTATCAGTCAGCGCGCTGATCTTCACCTGATCGGCGGCAGCGACCTGCCCACGGTCCACCACGACTTCGGCCAGTGAGGTGACCAGCGTCGTCCCAGATGCGGCACCCACGCCCCCCGCGCCGATCCCGACCGCCAGATTGAACTGCGACAGATCATTGCGCACCCGCGCCGACAGATAGCTGTCCTGCCCGGCATTGGGGATGATGATATCGCCATCCTCGTTCAGCCGCTGCGCGTTGATCGCGCCCGATCCGGCAAAGTTGCCATCGCCGATAAGCACCCTTGCGCTGTCTTCAGCGATGTTGAAACCGAATACGCCCGACACCCCGGCATACAGCCCGGCGCCGACATTTGCCGTCAGCACCTTGATGCTGGTGCCGGCATTCGCCTCGACCGCGACGCCGCGTATGGTGCCAAGCGCGGCGCTGGTCGCGGTGCTGTTGCCAAGTCCGGTGATCCGGGACCCGCCTGCCAAAGCGACCAGTACATCATTTGATGTCCGGTTGACCGACACTGACCCACCGATCCCGGCCGAGCCGCCGACCGCGATGCTGACATTGACGCTGGGCACGCCGCCGTCATTGGTTTCGGTCGCGCCGGTGGTGGTGGGATTGCCGTCTGCATCAACGCCGTCTGTTGTCTTGGCGCCGCCCAGCAGGCTGATCGTATTGGTGCCTTCGGCGCGGACCAATACCGTGCCATCCGTCAGGATATCGGCACCCAGCGTGCCTGTGCCCGCATCGTCGGGCAGATCTGCATCCGCCAGCGTGCCGTCAAAATCCACATCAAGACCGGTTGTATTACGCACCTGCACAGCGATGTTGTTGGTCGCGACATTGGTCACGACCGTCCCTGTCACCGAAACCGTTCCCGATGCCGCGCCGCCGATGGCATTGCCCGACAGGCTGGTGGCGCTGACCGCCTCAACCCGGACCCGGCCGTTCGCAACGATGCGGCTGGCGTCAAAGTCAGTCAGCACATTCATCGATGACACGTTGATCGCCGCGCCCAGACCGACCGCCACCGTGCCAGAGCCTGCAATGGCCCCGGCAAGGCTAAAAATCTGTGCATCGCCGGTCGCCCGCAGATCGACCTGATTGGCGCGGATATCGCTTTGGTACATCCGCGCGGTCATGCGCGCCTGATTGACGTTGACCGCAAAGCTGCCGCTGATCCCTACGGTGCCCGCCGCCCCGACGGACACGGCCAGACCATAGATCGCCAGATCCTGCCGGGCGGTGACAGCGACATTGCCCGGCGTCAGATCGACGGGTTCCGCGTCAGGCGCGATGTCATCCTGTTCCGCATCCGGGTCGGGCTGCGGCAGGGCGACAGTCGTATTGGCGCGCACGCGCACCATTTCCGATGTCGCGCTGTCCGCCATGACGTTCACGCCAACGGCTACGCCGATCCCAACATCACCTGCGGCACCGACTGCGCCTGCGAGGCTCTGGATCAGGCCGGTCTGGATGGCGCGCACGTTGACCTCACCGCCGTCGGCGGACAGGGTCGCGATCCCGTTGTCACCGTAGACACCGGCGCGCAGCGCGCGGTTCATCACATTGACCGTCACCGATCCCGCGATCCCCGCCGTACCGCCGACACCGGCGCTGGCGGCGGCGGTCTGGATCACACCGTCCTGCACGGCGGTCACGCTCAGATCTCCGGCCAGAGCGGTGTTGGCACCGCTGGGCAGATTGACCTCGGCGATGGTTTCGCCAAACAACAGGTTAACCGTGAAGGCAGCACCAACGCCGCCCGTGCCGCCGACGCCAAAGGCACCGGCAAGGCTGCGCAGATTGGCGCGGTCGCGGATCGCTGTCGCATTTTCGGCATCGACGGCGGTGCCGCCGACGGCCAGTTCCTGTGCATTCACAGCGATCGCACCGACGTCAAGTGTGCCTGCGCCCCGCACCGTCAGACCCGCATAGGTCAGATCCGCCTGATCCAGCGCAAAGCTGGGTGTGGCCGCTGCGTCGCTTGGGCGTTCCTGCGCCAGACGGTCGCGCAACAGCCCGGTTTCGCTGCCGACAAGGTTGAAGGCGTTGTCGCGTTCTTCGCCGGTTCTTGTCTGCGCGTCTGCAATAGGGTCTTTTTCGCCCTCGGACAGGCCTTCCATCTCGGGTGTCTCGGCCCGGCCTTGGGGCGCCTTGCCGATCATGGCAAAGACAAAGGATCCGGCCACGGCGGTATCACCGGATGCCCCGGCACTGGCTGCGATGGCATCGATACTGGCCTGATTGGTCGCAGTGATCGCCAGCGCCCCGCCGCGCACGGCGCGGTTGGTGGCCAGTTCCGCCGAAACCGTGTCATGGATCACTGCCACCGTGACCGCAGCACCGACTGCGCCACCGCCACCGCTAAGCGCGGCAGCACCCGCAAGCGCGCGGATTTGCGATGTCTTGAGAGCGGCGACATCGATCCGGCCCGCGCCGGCATCCAGCGCCACGTCATTGGCCGAAACCCGGGCGGAATTGCCGATATAGGCCACGACGACCGATCCGGCCAATGCGGTGTTGCCAGGCGTCGCGCCGACGCCGACGGACAGCGTGTCGATCCTGGCATCGTTCCGGGCGGTCAGGTCGATATCACCGTCTTGGGCAACCAGCCCGCCACGCGTGACGATAACAGCCGTATCATGGGCCAGCACATTGGCGGCGATCGCCGCGCCGATCCCGATGGTCCCGCCAAAGGCGGCACCCCCCGCAAGGCTGCGGATATCGGATTTGTCCTGCGCGTTCAGCACGATCCCGCCCGCTGAGACGAGCTGTGCATCCTTCGCGCGCACCATGGTTTCGCCGGTGGTGATATTGACCGTCACCGACCCCGATACCGCCACCTTGCCCGACGCGCCAAGGGCGACGGCGACGCTTTCGATCAGGCTCGTCGCGTTGGCGCGGGCGGTGATATCGCCCTGCAGCGTGATGATCTCCGACCGGTCCAGACTGGCCAGCGTCGTATTGCGGTCGATCACATTGGCCGTCACCGCGGCACCCACCGCATTGCGCCCGGCAAAGGCGGCGGCACCGCCAAGGCTGCGGATCGCGCGATCCGAATGGGCCAGAAGATCGACGGAAGCGGCATAATTGATCCGGCTGTCATCTATCCGCGCAACCGTACCGGCAAGGATCGCATTGCCCGACATGCCCAGACCGATGGCATTGTCCTGCCCGCCCGCACCAGCGGCGGCCAGCGTGCCGATCCGGCTGCGGCTGGTGGCGGTGACGGTCACGGCATCAAGGGTCGAAACGATCTGGAACGGCGGTGTTTCCTCATCGTCATCACCACCCGGCGCTGCCGGATCGGGTTCCAGCGCGGGCATCCCCTCGCGCTGCTGGACATCGGCAAAGACCAGACCGGCCTCGGTCTCGGCGGTAATCACATTGATGGTCAGCGCGCCACCGGCGGCTGTCTTGAACCCGCCAGCAATGGCACCGGCCAGCGACCAGATCACTGCATCTTCATCCGCGGTAATCGACAGTTTGTTGGTATTGACCGTGATCCGGTCATCGGCAGTTCCGAATATCCCGGCACGCGCCGCCGTCGAAACCGTGTTGACCGTCACCGAACCGGTCAGACCCGTCTTGCCGACACCTGCAGAGACTGCAAAACCGTATAGCGCAGCCCGCATCGCGGCGGAAATCGCGACATCATCGGCGGTCAGACGGCTGGTGCCGGTTACTGTGGCACCCACCGCGCGGTTGACGACATTGACAGAGACGCCCAGCCCCACGCCCGCCGCCCCTGCCTTGTCAAGATTGATGGCAACCGCACCGCCCGCGCCCACGATGGTCGCGTCATCGCTGGCGGTCAGGGTGATCCGGTCCGCAGCAAGCACGGCATCGGCGACCTGCACGACGGTCTGGCTGTCATTGCCGCCGACGCCTGTCACGACGTTGACCGCGACCGATCCGGCCAGCGCGATCTTGCCCTTGGA
>NZ_JBKBQY010000013.1:0-46774 GCF_046292185.1 Yoonia sp. | reverse complement strand
GCGCGCAGCATCCATGGTTCATCGAAAGCCGGTCCAGCCGCAATAATCCCAAATCCGACTGGTATGTCTGGGCCGACCCGAAACCCGATGGCACGCCGCCCACCAATTGGCTGTCGATCTTCGGCGGATCGGGCTGGCAATGGGATGCGCGGCGCGAACAATATTACCTGCACAATTTTCTTGTGTCCCAACCCGACCTGAATTTCCATTCCGAGGCCGTGCAAGAGGCGCTGCTGGACGTCGCCCGTTTCTGGCTGAACCGGGGCTGTGACGGGTTCCGGCTGGATACGATCAATTTCTACATGCATGACGCCGCCCTGCGCGATAACCCGGCGCTGGCCCCCGAACGGCGCAATGCCAATATCGCGCCTTCGGTGAACCCCTATAACCATCAAGAACATATCTACGACAAGAACCACCCGGATAACGTCAAATTCCTGGCCCGGCTGCGCGCCGTGATGGAACCTTACGGCGCTGCCGCCGTGGGCGAGGTGGGCGATGCCCAGCGTGGGCTGGAAATCATGGGCCAGTACACCACCGGCGATGATCTGATGCAGATGTGCTATGCGTTCGAATTTCTGGCCAGGGACAAACCCACTGCGGCCCGCATCGTCGCGGTGATGAAAGAAGTCGATGCCGTCGCCGCCGATGGCTGGGCCTGCTGGGCGTTTTCCAATCATGACGTGGTACGCCACGCCACCCGCTGGGATCTGCCGCCCGCCGGACAGCGCATGTTCGCCACGCTGATCATGTCGCTGCGCGGATCGGTCTGCATCTATCAGGGCGAGGAACTGGGCCTGCACGAGGCTGATCTTCCCTTTGAAGACCTGCAGGACCCCTATGGCATCGAATTCTGGCCGGAATTCAAGGGCCGCGACGGCTGCCGCACGCCGATGGTCTGGGACCGCGACAAATTCAACGCCGGATTTTCGATCGGCCGGCCCTGGCTGCCGGTCCCGTCCGAACATCTGGGCCTGTCGGTTGCCGCGCAAGAGGATGAACCGGGCGCGCTGCTGCATCATTACCGCCGCGCGATTGCCTTTCGGCACAGCCATCCGGCGCTGGCGCTGGGACGCCACGACGGGATGCGCGCGCAGGATGATGTCGTCTATTTCACCCGGACCGAGGGCGATCAGACGATTTTCTGCGCCTTCAACGTCAGCGACACGCCATCCGATTTCGAGCTCCCCGCAGGTGACTGGACGGTGATCGGTGCCGAACTCGGCTCAGCGCATGTATCGGCGGATGGGAAACTGCATTTTGGTCCGTGGCAGGTTTGCTTCGCGCTCAAACGGTAAAGATTGAAGGGGAGGCAGGATATGGCGGAACTGAAACTGACAAATGTCGCCAAGACATATGGCGGCACGATTGATGTTCTCAAGGACATCAACCTTGATATCAAGAAAGGCGAATTGATCGTCTTTGTCGGCCCCTCGGGCTGCGGCAAATCCACTTTGCTGCGGATGATTGCGGGGCTGGAAAAGATTACCGGCGGCGAACTGACCATCGACGGGCAGGTGGTCAATGACGTGCCGCCGGCGCAACGCGGCATTGCGATGGTGTTCCAGTCCTATGCGCTTTACCCGCATATGACGGTGCGCGAAAATATGTCATTCGCCCTCAAAATCGCCAAGAAATCCAAGGCAGAGATTGAAGAGGCTGTGGCCCGCGCCGCGAAGATCCTGCAACTGGATGAACTGCTCGACCGCCTGCCCAAGGCGCTGTCGGGCGGGCAGCGTCAGCGCGTCGCCATCGGCCGGTCGATCGTGCGCGATCCCAAGGTCTATCTGTTCGACGAACCTCTGTCGAACCTTGACGCCGCTTTGCGGGTGGCAACACGGATCGAGATTGCCCAGCTCAAGGAATCCATGCCCGACAGCACGATGATCTATGTCACCCATGATCAGGTCGAGGCGATGACATTGGCCACCCGTATTGTGGTGCTGGCCAACAAGGGGATCGCACAGGTCGGCAGCCCGCTCGACCTTTATGAACGGCCCGAGAATGAATTTGTCGCGCAATTCATCGGCTCGCCCGCGATGAACCTGCTGGCCGGGGAAATCATCGGCACCGGCCCGGTGACCAAGGTGAAACTGCATGGTGGCGGCGTGGTGACATCTGCCGTGCCGACCCGCGACAGCGACATGGGTCTGCAGGTCAATGTCGGCATCCGCCCCGAAGACATGGTCGAGACCACGGGCGAGGATTACGCCTTTGAAGGCAAGGTGAATATCACCGAAGCCCTGGGCGAGGTGACGCTGCTTTATTTCGACAAGGTCGGCGAAAACACCGCCGTGATCGGCAAATTGCCGGGTATCCACGCCGATCTGCGCGGCAAGGCCGTGCGGATGGCGGCGGACCCGTCCAAGGTGCAGATCTTTGCCAACGGGCAATCGCTTTACTATCGCTGATCCGCTTGTCAGTATCGCGCGAAACCAAAGGGGCGCACGATGCAGACACCGGAAAACAGACTGAAAACCGCGCTCCTGGCGGGGCAGGTGCAATATGGGCTCTGGCTGTCCAGCGGATCGCCTGTGCTGGCGGAAATGGCGGGTCATGCCGGGTTTGACTGGTGCCTGATCGATGCCGAACACGGGCCGAATGCCGTCACCGGCCTGACCCCGCAATTGCAGGCATTGGCAGTCAGCGGCACGCCCGCGATGGTGCGTGTGCCCGCGGCAGAGGTCTGGATGATCAAGCAGGTGCTGGATCAGGGGTGCCAGAACGTGCTGGTCCCGCTGGTCGATGATGCGGCCACAGCCGCGCTGATGGCCCGCGCGATGCGTTATCCGCCCAACGGGATAAGGGGGATGGGGGCGTCATCGGCGCGCGCATCAGGCTATGGCGCGATGCCTGCCTATATCCGCGAGGCTGACGCGCAGATGTGCCTGTTCGTGCAGGCCGAAAGCCGTGCCGCGCTGGACAATATCGACGCTATCGCCGCGACCGATGGCGTGGACGGCGTTTTTGTCGGCCCCGCCGATCTGTCCGCCGATATGGGCTATCCCGGCCAGCCGGATCACGCGGAGGTCGTGCGTGCCATCGCCCATATCATCGCGCGAACGCGCGACGCGGGCAAGATCGCGGGTATCATCACCTTTGACGACACCCGCATCGCGGATTGTCTTGCCACCGGGGCCACGTTCATCGGCGTCGGCAGCGATGTGACCGTGCTGGGCAAGGCCTTGCGCGGGCTGACATCGCGGCTGACAGGCGTCGCTGCGGCGTAGGGCTTACCTTTTGCGCCGCCCGGTTCGTGCGCGTCCTTCGCCCGCCTTGACCGGCGCGCGGTTAAAGCGGATCCATTCCGCACCCGACGGATCGTTATCGGTCAGGAAGTTCGCAGCGCGGATCGCCTCCATCTCTTTGCCGGGGCGGGGCAGGGTCGACCCCAGACCGAAAAGGGTGACAAAGGTTTCGTCATCCATATCCTCGGGCAGGAAAATACCCGCCGCCAGCACCTCGGCGCGTTTTTCGGCGATCTTGATAGGGCCGACGGGCAGGGCGACCGGGTTCATGATCGCCGATGTCATCCCTGCCGCAATCGCCATCGGCAGAAAGGCGTTGTTGATCCCGTGCCGGTTGGGCAGGCCGAAACTGATATTCGACGCGCCGCAGGTCGTGTTCACGCCCAGTTCTTCGCGCAGACGCCGGACCAGCGTGAACACCTGCAACCCGGCGCTGCCCATCGCGCCAATCGGCATGACCAGCGGATCGACGACGATATCATGCGCGGGGATGCCGAAATCGGCGGCACGTTCGACGATCTTTTTGGCGACGGCAAAGCGTACGTCGGGGTCTTCGGAAATGCCGCTGTCATCATTGGAAATCGCGACGACCGGCACGTTGTATTTCTTGACCAACGGCAGGACCAGTTCCATCCGTTCCTCTTCGCCGGTGACAGAGTTCAGCAGCGGCCGCCCCTCTGCCGCCGCCAGCCCGCGTTCCAGCGCGCCGGGCACGGATGAATCGATGCACAGGGGCACATCAACGACGGCCTGCACGCGCGCGATCAATTCGGCCATCAACGGGGGTTCGACAAAGTTATTGTCGGCGTAACGCGGGTCTTCGGCCATTTTGTTGGAAAAGACGGCACCCGAATTGATATCCAGCACCGTGGCCCCGGCGGCGACCTGCGCGATGGCGTCAGCCTCGACCCGGGAAAAATCGCCGCGTTCCAGCTCTTCGGCCAAAATCTTGCGGCCGGTGGGATTGATCCGCTCACCGATCACGCAAAAGGGCTGATCAAAGCCGATGATCGCGGTCTTGGTCTTGGATTCGATGATCGTGCGGGTCATGCATGGTCCTTTACTGGTGCGGCGCCGTGGTCTGCGGCCCATTGGGCATTGGCCGTGATCCCGCCCAAGGGAAAGAAATGCGCCCGCGCGATCAGACTGTCGGGATGCGCGGCCTTATGGGCGGCAAGTGCTGTCACCACCTCCGTCGGCTCGTATGGCAACAGCAGCTTGGTCACATCCATCGCGCGCTTTTGCAAGACCCGCAGCGACGGGCCGACACCGCAGGCCATGGCGAATTTGATCAAGGTCTGCAGCTTGGCCGGGCCGGCAACGCCGATATGGATCGGGATCGTGATGCCCGCGTCGCGCAGGGCATCGGCCCAGGCGATGATCGGATCAGCCTCGAAGGCGAATTGCGTGGTCAGGGCCATCTGCGCGCCGGTTGTTTCACTGAACCGCTGTTTCCAGCGCAGCGCCGCCATGACCTGTGTGTCCGATCCATCGGGATCGATATCGCGGTTGCCTTCCGGATGACCTGCGACATGCAGGTGTTTGAAGTCGCTGAATAAACCGCTTTCCATCAATTGCATGGATGAATGAAAATCGCCCTGCGGCTGTGCGATGCCACCGGCCAGCAGCAGCGCCTGATTGACGCCCGCCTCGCCCTGATACCGCGCGATCCAATCGGCCAGCGTCGCGCGGTCCTTGATGATGCGCGCAGGGAAATGCGGCATGATCTGAAAGCCGTCCTGTGCCAGCCGCCGCGCTGTGGCGACCATGTCGTCAATCGGCGTGCCGTCGATATGGGCGATATAGACACGGGTGCCTGCGGGAAGAAGATCACGGAAATCGGCGATCTTTTCGGCAGTGCGCGGCATCACCTCGATCGAATAATCGCGCAGGAAGGCGGCGATCACCGGGTCTGCGCCCGGTGCGTCGGGTTCTTTACGTTTCAGAAAGGGGAGTAGCGCCATCATAGCCTCCATCAGGCGGGGCGTCTGGGTCATGCCCAGCCATCATTGGCGATCAGGGATTTGATCCGGTCCTGATCATATTCGGTATCGATGCGGGCGACGGCGGCTTCTGCCGCCTGCGCATCGGTGCCTTCGGCGGGATAGGGATCAGCCTTGCGAAAACCGGCCATATATTCATCCGATTCCGCCGCACCCGATTTCATCGCGGCCCGGTCAATCGCCTGTTCAAACCGTTCCGGCAGGGGCAGTTTGGTGCCACGCCTGCCGCGCCCGACGATGACCTGCGCAGGGATATCGCGCCAATAGACGATGATGACGTCGGCCATGTGATTCCCCCTTGGACCCGTTCGTGTCGTTCTAACATCGCAGATCGCGCGACAAGGCCCGATTTCGACATCACAGGGGCTTGCTGCGACGGGGTTGCTGCGACCTGCGGTATTTTCACGCAATGGTGCGCAAAGCGGGACTTGGGCTTGTCTTGTCACCTTTGCCGACATAGCTTGGGTTCAACTCGTAAATGGAAGGCGTATCAGATGACGCCTAAGCGTCCCAAAGGTGCGGGCGCGTTCCCCAAAGCGGTCGATAGCCCCGCGCCACACAAACCCGATCCGGCAACGCTTTATGCGGCGCTGGACCTTGGCACCAATTCCTGCCGGATGCTGATTGCCCAGCCCAAAGGCAGTCAGTTTCACGTGGTGGATAGTTTTTCCAAATCGGTGCAACTGGGCCAAGGGCTTGAAAGTACAGGTAGATTGTCGCGCGCGTCGATGAACCGCACGATATCGGCAATGCGGATCTGCCGTGAAAAACTGCACCGGCATGGTGTCAAACGGATGCGCCTTGTCGCGACCGAAGCCTGTCGGCGTGCGCTGAACGGGGCGCATTTTATCGCGCAGGTCCGGCGCGAAACCGGCCTGAACCTCGAAATCATCCGCCCCGAGGAAGAGGCGCGGCTGGCCGTCATTTCCTGCGCGCCGCTGGTCAGCGTGAATACCGAACAATTGCTGGTCGTGGATATCGGCGGCGGGTCAACCGAACTGGTCTGGATCGACCTGACCAATGTCCCCAGACGCGAACGCCCCCGCGCGATCATGCGGTTGCATGCCGGGTTCAAATCCGATCCCGGCCCGTTTGCGGCGGCCAAAGTGGTGGACTGGATTTCCGTGCCTTTGGGTGTCGCCACCCTGCGCGATCAATTCAGCGATGTGGATGACGATGCCGCGCGTTTCGCGCTGATGAGCTGGTTTTTCGAAGAAAACCTCGAAGCCTTCGCGCCTTCGGCCTGCGCGCAATCGCGTGAAGGGTTTCAGATCATCGGCACCAGCGGGACGGTGACGACGGTCGCGGCCAGCTATCTGGGGCTGAAACGCTATGACCGGACCAAGGTGGACGGGTTGCGCATGACCACCGACCAGATCGATGCGGTGATCCGCGATTATGTGGCGCTTGGCCCGGACGGGCGGCGCGCGGACCCGCGGATCGGCAAGGACCGGCAGGCGCTGATCATGTCGGGGGCGGCGATTTTGCAGGCGCTGATGCGGCTTTGGCCCACGGACAGGCTGTCTGTCGCGGACCGGGGTCTGCGGGAAGGCTTGCTTTATGCACAGATGTCCGCCGATGGGGTCTTGGAAGATGCCCCGTTTTAGGGGTAAAGGCACCAGATGGTTAAAAAACCCACCACCAAGAATTCCTCCGGACGCGGCCAGCGCGACCTGCATGTCAAGGTCAAGACGGCGCGCGGGCGCAAGCTGTCCTCGACCCAGTGGTTGCAGCGGCAGTTGAACGATCCTTATGTCAAACGCGCCAAGATTGATGGCTATCGTGGGCGCGCGGCCTATAAGATACTGGAACTGGACGATAAATATCGGTTTCTGCTGCCCGGCGCGCGGATCGTCGATCTGGGCTGCGCGCCCGGTGGCTGGCTGCAGGTGGCGGTCAAGCGCGCCAATGCGCTGGGGGAACGGACATCCAAGGCGCAAGGCTATGTGCTGGGCATCGACCTGCAAGAGGTCGATCCGATCCCGGGGGCCGAGATTTATCAGCTTGATTTCATGGCCGATGACGCCGACCAACAGGTGCGCGCCTGGCTGGGCGGCAATGCCGATGTGGTGATGTCGGATATGGCGGCCTCTGCCTCGGGCCATAAACAGACCGACCACAACCGGATCATCGCGCTATGCGAGGCTGCGGCCTATTTCGCCTTTGACGTGCTGAACGAAGGCGGCACCTTTGTCGCCAAGGTGCTGGCGGGCGGGGCGGAAGGCGATCTGCAAAAACTGCTGAAATCACGTTTTACCAAGGTCGCGAATGTGAAACCGCCGGCGTCGCGGTCGGACAGTTCGGAAAAATTCGTGGTGGCGACCGGGTTCAAGGGCAGGGCCGAAGCCGCGGGCGACAGCGAAGGCTGACGCCTTTTTCTTTGCGTATTTTGAGAAATAAGAAGTCAGGCGCGCGCTCAGCCTTGTCCTGCTTCCCAGATGCTAAATTCACCGGCGCGTTTGTGATGAAGACGTCCCAGTACATCGTCCGACAGCGTCAGATCCATCGCGGGCGAGACGTTTTTGCGCTGCAATGTCAGAGTGATGGCGAGCCTGCCTTCCAGAAAGGCCGTGATCTTGTCCCAGGCTTCATAGCGGAACAGATGGTCTGCGCCGATGTCGCCGTCGTTGATGCGCAGAAATTTATCCTGTGATCCGACCTGCGCAAAAGGGGCAGGGCTGCCCTTGCAATATTCGAGCACGAAATCATCAAATGAAACGCCGCGCGTGCTGTTCTCATGCCCGATCAGATCGTCGCGGTTGCGATAGCGATACCAACTGCCCAGCCAATCGACGGGGTGGCGCACGATGGCCATGACTTCGGGGGTCTGACCGCCTGCCTGCACGAAAAACGGGCGCAGGAATCGTTTGTAGCGATAGCAGGGCGCATGTTTCAGTTGCGGCGGGTCGCGCAACACCATCGAGGCGCGCGGTGCCAACGCGCCTTCCAGCGCGGTTGATCCGGTTTTGGGCACCGCCAGCAGCACCAGGTTTTCCTTCCAGAAAACAAGCATTTGCGCGCATCCTTTGTTCTTTCGGGGTCTTTTTACGGGATAAACCTTTTCTTAACCACTGTCTGATAGAACGAAGGTTGCAAATAGAACTTGCAATGTTCCTGTTTTGATCTCATGTATAGCGGAACATAGGGCGAACAAAGCTTTGATTGCCCCTTGGTGGGGCGCATGGAATAAGGGCAGGGTAATGGCAACGGCAGATCTTTTGAAAATGATGGACAAGAAAACCGCAGATAAGGAAAAGGCGCTGGAAAGCGCTTTGGCCCAGATCGAACGCCAGTTCGGCAAGGGTTCGATCATGAAACTGGGTGGCCAGAACCAGATGCCCGAGATCGAGGCGACATCGACCGGATCGCTGGGTCTGGATATCGCGCTGGGGATCGGGGGCCTGCCGAAAGGGCGGGTGATTGAAATTTATGGCCCGGAATCATCGGGCAAAACCACATTGACCCTGCATTCCATCGCGGAAGAGCAGAAGAAGGGCGGCATCTGCGCCTTTGTCGATGCGGAACATGCGCTGGACCCGCAATATGCCAAGAAACTTGGCGTGAATCTGGATGAATTGCTGATTTCGCAGCCTGACACCGGCGAACAAGCGCTGGAGATTGTGGATACACTTGTCCGGTCTGGTGCCGTGTCACTGGTGGTCGTCGATTCGGTTGCCGCCCTGACCCCGAAATCCGAGCTGGAAGGCGATATGGGCGACAGTTCCGTTGGCGTTCATGCCCGCTTGATGAGCCAGGCCATGCGCAAACTGACCGGGTCGATCAACCGATCCGGCTGTATGGTGATTTTCATCAACCAGATCCGCATGAAAATCGGCGTGATGTTCGGCAGCCCCGAAACCACGACAGGCGGCAATGCGCTGAAATTCTATGCCTCGGTCCGGTTGGACATTCGCCGCATTGGCGCGATCAAGGACCGGGATGAGGTTGTGGGCAACGCGACCCGTGTGAAAGTGGTCAAGAACAAGGTGGCACCGCCGTTCAAACAGGTGGAATTCGACATCATGTATGGCGAAGGCATCTCGAAAACCGGTGAATTGCTGGATCTGGGCGTCAAGGCCGGTATTGTTGAAAAATCCGGTGCATGGTTCAGCTATGGCGATGAACGGATCGGGCAGGGGCGTGAAAACTCCAAAGTGTTCCTGAAAGAAAACCCCAAGATCGCCAATGAGATCGAGGATAAGATCCGCGCCGCCCATGGTCTGGATTTCGCAATGAAAGATACTGACGGTGCTGCTGACGACGATATCGTCGAAATGTAGGGCGCGTTGATCTTGCGGGTGGTGGCGCGGCACTGTCGCGCTGCCTCCGGCGGGCGTATTTTTGGAAAAAAGAAGACGGGGTTGCGGCGCGATCTTTGGGCAATTGGTGGACAGTGACTTGCCGCATCGCTATCTGTGCTGCTGATCAAAGATTTTGCTGTGAAAGTGCGCCATGACCAGCCTTGCCGATATCCGTTCTACCTTTCTGAATTATTTTGAAAAACAGGGCCACCAGATCGTCGCGTCGAGCCCCTTGGTGCCGCGCAATGACCCGACCCTGATGTTCACCAATTCGGGTATGGTGCAGTTCAAGAACCTGTTCACCGGGGTGGAAACACGCGATTACACCCGCGCCACCACCAGCCAGAAATGCGTGCGCGCCGGTGGCAAGCATAATGATCTGGACAATGTCGGCTATACCGCGCGGCATCACACGTTTTTCGAGATGCTGGGCAATTTCAGCTTTGGCGATTATTTCAAATCCGACGCGATCCCCTTTGCCTGGGAATTGCTGACCCGCGATTTCGGCATCGACAAGAACCGCCTGCTGACCACCGTTTACCATACCGATGACGAAGCCTTTGATCTGTGGCGCAAGATCGGCGTCGCCGAAGACCGGATCATCCGCATCCCCACCGATGACAATTTCTGGCGCATGGGGCCGACCGGCCCCTGCGGCCCCTGCACGGAAATTTTCTATGATCATGGCGATCATATCTGGGGCGGCCCTCCCGGCTCGGCCGAGGAAGACGGCGACCGGTTCATCGAGATCTGGAATGTCGTTTTCATGCAGAACGAGCAATTCGAAGACGGCACGATGCGCCCGCTTGAGATGCAGTCGATCGACACCGGCATGGGGCTGGAACGGATCGGCGCGCTGCTGCAGGGCAAGCATGACAATTACGACACCGATGTGATGCGCGCGCTGATCGAGGCGTCGGCAAATGCCACGTCATCTGATCCCGACGGGCCGGGCAATACCCATCACCGGGTGATCGCGGATCATCTGCGCTCCACCTCTTTCCTGATCGCCGAAGGTGTACTGCCCTCGAACGAAGGCCGCGGTTACGTGCTGCGCCGGATCATGCGCCGCGCGATGCGCCATGCGCATCTGCTGGGCGCGAAAGACCCCGTGATGCATCGGCTGGTGCCTGCCTTGGTGCGCCAGATGGGTGAGGCGTATCCCGAACTGGGTCAGGGCCAGCGCCTGATCGAAGAAACCCTGATGAACGAGGAAATCCGCTTCAAACAGACGTTGGATCGCGGGCTGAAGCTGCTGGATGACGAATTGTCCGGCCTGCCCGATGATGGGGCCCTGCCGGGGGCTGCGGCGTTCAAATTGTACGACACCTATGGTTTCCCGCTCGACCTGACGCAGGATGCCCTGCGCGAAAAGGGGCGCGCGGTTGATACTGACGGTTTTGATGCCGCCATGGCCGAACAAAAGGCCAAGGCGCGCGCGGCATGGTCCGGCACGGGCGAGGCTGCGGATTCTGCGATCTGGTTCGATGTCGCCGATCAGGCCGGGCCGACGGATTTTCTGGGCTATGATTCCCTGAACGTCGAAGGCCAGATCAAGGCGCTGGTTGCCGATGGCGCGATGGTGCAGCAGGCGGGCGGTGATGTGCAGATCGTGCTGAACCAGACGTCATTCTATGCCGAATCCGGCGGGCAGGTCGGCGATGCTGGCATCTTGCAGACGGATACCGGGACGGCGGAAATCACCGATACAAAAAAGGTCGCGGGTGTTTTCATTCATTTCGCCAAGGTCACCAGCGGCACGATTACCGTGGGGCAGGGCGCGGCTTTGCGCGTTGATCCCGCCCGTCGTGCCGCGATTCAGGCCAACCATTCCGCCACCCACCTGCTGAACGAGGCATTGCGCGACGCCTTGGGCGATCATATCGCGCAGCGCGGGTCGCTGAATGCGCCGGACCGGCTCCGCTTTGATTTCAGCCATACCAAACCGCTGAGCGCGGCGGAACTGGCGCAGATCGAACGCGATGTGAATGCGCTGATCCGGCAGAACGGCAAGGTCAGCACCCGCATCATGACCCCCGATGATGCCCGCGCCATGGGTGCACAGGCGTTGTTCGGTGAAAAATACGGCGATGAAGTGCGCGTTGTGTCGATGGGGCAACAGGCGGGGTCCGGCAAGGGTGCCGCAGGCGACACCTATTCGCTGGAACTTTGCGGCGGCACCCATGTGCGGCAATTGGGCGAGATCGGGGCCTTTGTTGCGCTTGGCGACACAGCCTCCAGCGCTGGTGTCCGCCGGATCGAGGCGCTGACCGGGCAGGCGGCGCTAGATTATCTGCGCGCGCAGGATCAGCGGCTGGCGGATGTGGCCGCCGCGTTGAAAGCCCCTGCCAGCGATGTCGCCGAACGGGTCAAGGCGCTGATGGAGGAACGCCGCGCGCTTGCCAATGAGGTTGCGCAATTGCGCCGCGATCTGGCGATGGGCGGCGGGGCCAAGGGGGCTGCACCCACTGAAACCGTCAATGGTATCGCCTTTCAGGCGCAGGTGCTGTCCGGTGTGACCGGCAAGGACCTGCCATCGCTGATCGATGCGATCAAATCGGATATCGGCCGCGGTGTCGTGCTGCTGATCGCCGATACCGGCGACAAGGCAGCGGTCGCTGTTGGTGTCACCGCTGACCTGACCGCGCGCGTGTCTGCGGTGGATATTCTGCGCGCCGTGACCCCGGAACTGGGCGGCAAGGGCGGCGGTGGCCGGCCTGATATGGCGCAGGGCGGTGGTGCCTCTGCGGCGAACGCCGATGCCGCGATCAAGGCCGCGAGAACATTGTTGGAGAATTTGTCATGACCGCCCTTTGGATCGCCCATGTCACCGTCACAGATGACGTGGCTTACAAGAAATACGCCGAACTGGCCGGCCCCGCTATTGCCGACCATGGCGGTACGTTCATCGCGCGCGGCGGACGCTATGTGCAATTGGAAGGCAAGGAACGCCCGCGCAATGTTGTCGCGCGTTTCGCCTCGGTCGAGGATGCGGTCGCCTGCTATCATTCCACGGCTTATCAGGCCGCACTTGACCATGCACGCGGCGCGTCAGAGCGTGAATTGATGGTTGTCGAGGTGACGGAATAAAAAGGCGCGGGGATTGACCGCGCCTTTTTATCACTGATCTGACAGGCTGTTGGTGTTTTCCGCGATCAGATCTTCGATCGCTTCGGCCAGATGCACTGTGTCGATGCTTTTGTCACCCGCCTTGACCCGGATCAGATGGGCGCGATGCAGCACATCGGTATGGGTCAGGCCTGCGGGTGGCTCAAACCGATAGCTGGCGAGTTCGATCAGCATGCCCACCGGGTCCTTGAAATAGATCGAATCCATGAACCCGCGGTCCTTGGGGCCGGAATTGGGAATGCCGCGTTCTTTCAGACGTGCCACCAGTTGATCGAATGTCACTTTTGAGACGTTGAACGCCAGATGGTGCAGATAGCCTTGGCCCTGATCGATGGGCTTGCGTTCGGGTTTGCGGTCTTCGGATGTGAAGACTGTGATCAGCCGCCCATCGCCGGGATCGAAATAAAGATGCCCTTGTGACGGATCGTCCAGATTGGGCTGATCAAAGACAAAGGGCATGCCCAGCACGCCTTCCCAGAAATCGATGGTGGATTGGCGGTCTGCGCCGGTGATGGTGATATGGTGGACCCCTTGGGTCTGTAATTTACGCATTGTTATCCTCCTTTTATTAAGAAAGATGTAGCGCCCCTGCGCAAATAGAAAAAGGGCAGCCCATGCGGACTGCCCTGTGCAGAAATGCGGAGGTTCGCCTGCCTTACGCGCTGCGCGAATGCCGCTTGCGTTCGTTCGGGTCCAGAAAGCGCTTGCGCAGACGGATCGCGTTCGGCGTGACTTCGACCAGTTCGTCATCGTCGATATAGGCAATCGCCTGTTCCAGCGACATGGTCACCGGCGTGGTCAGGCGCACTGCCTCATCCGTGCCAGAGGCGCGGACGTTGGTCAGCTGTTTGCCCTTCAACGGGTTCACTTCCAGATCATTGTCGCGGCTGTGTTCGCCGATGATCATGCCGGTATAGACCGCCTCTTGTGCGCCGATGAAGAATTTGCCGCGATCTTCCAGTTTCCACAGTGCAAAGGCGACCGAAGTGCCGTTTTCCATGGAAATCAACACGCCCTGACGACGGCCCTGGATCTTGCCCTTGTAAGGCGCCCAGCCGTGGAACAGCCGGTTCAGGATGCCCGAACCGCGTGTATCAGTCAGGAATTCGCCGTGATAGCCGATCAAGCCGCGCGATGGGACATGCGCGATGATCCGGGTTTTTCCGGCACCGGCGGGTTTCATCTCGACCAATTCGCCCTTGCGCGGGCCGGTCAGTTTTTCGACCACGGCGCCGGTATATTCGTCATCCACGTCAATGGTGGCTTCTTCGATGGGTTCGTGGCGGACGCCGTCGATGTCTTTGTAAATCACCTGTGGGCGGGAAATCGACAGCTCGAACCCTTCACGGCGCATGTTTTCGATCAACACGCCCATCTGCAATTCGCCACGGCCCGACACTTCGAACGCGTCGCCCATGGGGGTATCGGCGATTTTGATCGCGACATTGACTTCGGCTTCGCGCATCAGACGTTCGCGGATGACGCGGCTTTGCACCTTTTTGCCATCGCGGCCCGCCAAGGGGCTGTCGTTGATACCGAATGTGACTGTGATGGTTGGCGGGTCGATGGGCTGCGCCGGGATCGGCACGTCAACCGACATGTCGCAGATCGTGTCGGCCACGGTCGCCTTGGTCATGCCCGCCAGCGTGACGATATCGCCCGCCTCGGCCACATCGATGGGCTGTTGGCCCAGACCGCGGAAGGCGAGGATTTTTGATACCCGGAATTGTTCCAGCTTGTCGCCGTTGCGCGACAGCGCCTTGACGGTTTCACCGGCGCGCAATGTGCCAGCCTCGACCCGGCCGGTCAGGATACGACCGATGAACGGGTCGGCGGACAGGGTGGTTGCCAGCATCTGAAACGGCTCTTCCCGGCGGGTGATCTGCGCGGGCATGGGGACATGTTCCAGCACCTTGTCGAACAGGGCGGACAGATCCTTGCGCGGGCCGTCAAGCTGTTCATCGCACCAACCGGACCGGCCGGATGCGTACATCACGGGGAAATCAAGCTGTTCATCGCTGGCTTCGAGGGCGGCAAACAGATCGAATACGTCATCGACGGCCTGATCGGGTTCGCCATCGGCCTTGTCGACCTTGTTCACCACGACGATGGGGCGCAGGCCCAGTGCCAGCGCCTTGGAGGTCACGAATTTCGTTTGCGGCATCGGCCCTTCGGCAGCATCGACCAGCAGCACGACGCCATCGACCATCGACAGGATGCGTTCCACCTCACCACCGAAATCGGCGTGGCCGGGGGTGTCAACGATGTTGATCCGCGTGCCTTTCCATTCGACGCTTGTGCATTTGGCAAGGATCGTGATCCCGCGTTCGCGTTCGATGTCATTGCTGTCCATCGCGCGTTCGGTCGTCGCTTCGTTGTCGCGGTACACACCGGATTGTTTCAAAAGTTCGTCGACAAGCGTTGTCTTGCCGTGGTCAACGTGCGCGATGATCGCGATATTGCGGATATCCATGGGTCAGCCTTATGGGAAATTTAACCGCGCGATACCGTGCAATCGCAGCAAATGCTACCCCCTATTCGTAAACAACCCGCTAGTGTGGCGTCGCATGCGAGAATAGGTGGATCACAACGATACCCCCGATGATCATGGCAAGCCCGATCACAGCGGGCAGATCGAGCTTTTGGCCAAAGACCAGATAGCCGATGGCCGCAATCATCACGATGCCCAAGCCCGACCAGATCGCATAGACCATCCCCACCGGCATCACCCGCAAGGTCTGCGCCAGCAGATAGAACGAGACTCCGTAGGCGATCACCACAACCACGGTCGGCCAGAACCGCGTGAATTGCTGGCTGGCCTGCAGCGACGTGGTGCCGATGGTTTCGGCGATGATGGCGAAGATCAGAAAGATGTAATGCAATGGCATGTCAGCGTCCGGTATAACGGTCAGGGCGGTGATTGGTGGCGATGATCAGATTGGCGACCACGGCCCCGGCCAGCGAATAAAGCACCAGACCGGGGGCGATGATCGTGAATGCCACGGCAAACAGGCACAGATCAAAGATCAGTTGCGTGTAACCGGCGCGAAACCCGGTCCGGTCCTGAATGAACAGCCCAAGGATGCCGATACCGCCAAGGCTGGCCCCATGCCGGAACAGCACGATCAGGCCAAGGCCGGTGACAGCACCCACCAGCACAGCGCCCAGCAGCGGGTCGAGCGTTTCAAAGACGATCATCTGGGGGAATATTTCGGCCATGCCCGACAGCAAGGCGACGCAAAGAAAGCTCTTGAGCGTGAATTTTGGCCCCATCCGCACCCATGCCAGCCAATAGAACGGTATGTTCACGCAAAAGAACACGATCCCGAAGGACAGACCCGTCGCATAGGACACCAGCACCGCCAGCCCGGCGGTCTGTCCGGTGATCAGCCCCAGATGGGTCAGCATCGTCACCCCCAGCGCACAAAGTGCTGTGCCAAGCGCAAAGGCCTGCGCGTCTTCGATAGGGGTATGGGCGGTGGGGGCGGCAGGTTGTGTCATGCCCATCCGCTATCCAAACGGTTGCAGGCTGGCAAGCGAAAGGGTGCCGGATGGACCAGGGTTTTGCAGAAAGGGCGCGGGTGCGCGGCACCGGGGCGCAATGTCAGCTTCTGGGCCATTTACGAACGGCGTCGGTCGTCATTTAAATAAGACAGCGCCGCGAATGCCAGACTTGCGCAGATCCAGACCAGACCTATTCCCAGCCAGTTGATTACGCCACTGCCCGCATATCTTTCCGAGACCGGGTAAAACAGCACGACGGCTATAATGACAGTGCTTTGGGTGACACCGGTCAGAACCGGTATTTTTAATCTCTGCAGCTTTTCGCGCGACATGCGACTCTCCAATGTCAGAAAGTGACGCTGGCGCGATGCTGCTGGCTGATGCTCATTACTTTACGCATATCTCCGGGTGGGTCAATGGCCGCGATCTCCACCGCGCCGCACACCCGTGCTGCGTGCAAAAAGGGGGCCAATTGGCCCCCCTTTCTCATCACATCGCGGCGTTGAGGTTTTCGTCGACTTTTTCGAGGAAACCTTCCGTCGTCAGCCATTTCTGATCGGGGCCGACCAGCAGGGCCAGATCCTTCGTCATGAAACCGCTTTCGACGGTGTCCACGACGACCTTTTCCAGCGTGGTCGCGAAATTCATCAGCTCTGTGTTGTCGTCCAGTTTCGCGCGGTGCTTCAACCCGCCGGTCCAGGCAAAGATCGACGCAATGGAATTGGTCGATGTCGCCTTGCCCGCCTGGTGCTGGCGGTAATGCCGCGTGACGGTGCCGTGGGCGGCTTCTGCCTCGACGATCTTGCCATCGGGGGTCATCAGCGCCGAGGTCATCAGGCCAAGCGAACCAAAGCCCTGCGCCACAGTGTCGGACTGCACGTCGCCGTCATAGTTTTTGCAGGCCCAGACGAATTTGCCCGACCATTTCATCGCGGCGGCGACCATGTCATCGATCAGGCGATGTTCATAGGTGATGCCGGCGGCTTTGAACTTGTCTTCGAATTCTTCTTCATAGACCTTCTGGAACAGGTCCTTGAACCGGCCGTCATAGGCTTTCAGGATGGTGTTCTTGGTGGACAGATAGACCGGCCAGCCAAGGTTCAGGCCATAGTTCAGCGACGCACGGGCGAAATCGATGATGCTTGCATCAAGGTTGTACATGCCCATCGCCACACCGGCGCCGGGGCTGTCATAGACGACCTTTTCGATGACGGTGCCATCGTCGCCGACGAATTTCATCGTCAACTGGCCTTTGCCGGGCATCAGGAAATCGGTGGCTTTGTACTGGTCACCGAATGCGTGACGGCCGATGACAATCGGGTCGGTCCAGCCGGGCACAAGACGCGGCACGTTCTTGCAGATGATCGGCGCGCGGAACACCACACCGCCAAGGATGTTGCGGATCGTGCCGTTCGGGCTGCGCCACATCTGTTTCAGGCCGAATTCCTCGACCCGCTGTTCATCCGGGGTGATCGTCGCGCATTTCACGCCGACGCCGTATTTCTTGATCGCCTCGGCGGCGTCTACGGTGATCTGGTCGTTGGTTTCATCGCGCACTTCCATGCCCAGATCGTAATATTTCAGATCAAGGTCGAGATAGGGCAGGATCAGTTTCTTCTTGATGAAATCCCAGATGATCCGGGTCATTTCATCGCCGTCGAGTTCGACGACAGGGTTTTCCACCTTGATCTTGGTCATGGGCATACTCCGCTTTTGCTTGGATTCTGGCTGCCTCATAACGCAAAACGCGGCGCACGGGAAGGGCTGTATGCCTTTGTATACCGTAAAAGCCGGGGCGCGCCGGGTTTAGGGGGCGTGACGCGCGCCGCGCCGGTCAGGGCGCGGGGGCTTTCCATTCTTCGGGCGTGATATTCACGATGGTATCGCCGACGCTGACCATGACATCGCCGTCCTGAATATTGACCTGCAATTTCATCGCGCGGTTTGCTAGTTGCGTCAACGCGCCGCTGTCGCGTTCCGAGAAATTGACCACCTGCAGATTGTCGAAACGGGTCGTGCTGTTCTTGACCTTGTCCCACCAGATATCCGCCGTTCTGCCGCCATAGGGATAGACGATCACCTTGCCCGCCTTGCCACAGGACTGGCGCAGCACCTTTTCGCTGGGCAAGCCAAGCGCGACCCAGACGTCGAGTTCGCCGCTCAGGCTTTTCTGCCAGATGTCGGGTTCGTCATCGCTGGACAGGCCCTTGGTCATTTCCAGATGCTCATGCGCGTTCAGCGCAAAGGCGACGATCCGCAACATCAGCCGTTCATCGGTTTCCGACGGGTGTTTGGCGATTGTCAGTTTATGGGTCTCATAATAATGCCGGTCCATGTCGGATACGGACAGTTCGACTTTATAAATGGTGGCGTTCTGCGCCATGATATGTTCCAGACCTGTAAATATGGGGCTGCTTACTGCGTCCGGGGTCCGGGCGAAAGCAGATATAATGCGCGCTTGGCGCGGTGTGAGGGGCAAAACATGGCAAAGGCGCCGACGACGCGCATCGACAGGCTCTTGTCTTCCTTGGGCTATGGGTCGCGCACTGACATCGCACGGATGGCGCGGGCCGGTGATATCGTGCTTGACGGTGTCAGGCTGCGGGATGTCACCAGACGTATCCCGCTGACGCCGGATCTGCCCGCCTGCATGGTGGTCGATGGCGCACCGCTTGACCCGCTGCCGGGGTTGGTGGTGCTTTTGCATAAACCCTTGGGTATGACCTGTTCGCATAAAGAGGATGGGCCGCTGGTCTATGACATCCTGCCCGCGCGCTGGCAGCACCGGAATCCCACGATTTCGACCGTTGGGCGGTTGGACAAGCAGACGTCCGGGCTGTTGTTGCTGACCGATGACGGCGATCTGCTGCACCGGATCATCAGCCCAAAACGCCATGTGCAAAAGACCTATCGCGTGACGCTGGCGCGCCCGCTGAACGGCAATGAAGCCGCGCTGTTCGCCGCAGGTGACTTGATGCTGGCGGGCGAGGACAAGCCGCTGGCACCCGCCGCACTGGATGTGGTGTCGGACACCGAGGCGCTGCTGCATATTACCGAAGGCCGCTATCACCAGGTGCGCCGCATGTTCGCCGCCACCGGCAACCATGTCGAAGCACTGCACCGCGAAAAGCTGGGCAATTTGTCCCTGCCGGATGATCTGGCCCCCGGTGACTGGACATTGCTGCGCGAAGACCAAATCGCGTTGATTTTCCAAGGGGGATGACCACCGGGCGCGATGCGCAAGGATGGTAGGCCCGGCAGGACTTGAACCCGCAACCAAAGCGTTATGAGCGCTCTGCTCTGACCAATTGAGCTACAGGCCCCCTGTGGTTTTGCGTAATTGCCGGGGCGCGAATGGTCAAGGGTCTGCCATGGCGGTAGGTTATAAAACAGCGTTTCCGCCTCTGGCCGATGTTTCGCAACCTCAAAAAAAGCGCGCTTGACGCTGCTTTGCGTATCACTGCACCGTCCGGAACGATACATTGGTCATTTGTTCTGCCACATGAAAAGGGGGCCACCTTTCGGTAGCCCCCAAATACGAACAGACGAGACAACGACGCTTAGTTATTGGCTGGCGCGTCGCCGGTCGCATCGGGTTCCATCGGATCCACTGCTGGATCGTCTGTTGCCGGTGCGTCCATCGCAGGATCGTCAATGCCGGGCGCGTCGGTCGCTGCCGGTGCATCTGTCGTCGCTGGCATATCGGTGGGCGCGGGCTCCATCATCATCGTCGACAATGCCGTCTCTGGTGGCAGTGTTTCAACGTCTGCGTTGACAAATTCCGGCAGTGCTTCCAGCTCTTCGCGTGTCAGCGTGACCGAAATGGTGCCGTCTTCCGGGTTGTAGTTCAGATCGCTGAGCGGCAGCGCCACGTCATAGCGGCCAATGCCAAGGAAGCCACCGATACCGATCACGGCTTCGGCTTCACCAGCACCTTGTACCACATCGCGGATGCTGCCGATGGAATCACCATTGGCATCGATGACATCAGTCCCGGTCAGGTCACCGACGGTCATTTCCTCCAGCGTCTGTGGTTCCATCATTTCGGCGTCGGTCATCCCGTCAGCTGGCATCGGCGCTCTGCCATCCATCGGTGCTGTGCCGTCCATTGGCGCAGTGCCATCCATTGGTGCCGTGCCGTCAATTGGCGCTGTGTCTTCGGCAGGTGGCGGTGGCGCATCGGTTTGCGCGACAGTAGTGGTTGCCAGCAGCAGGCCCAGAGCGGTTGTCGTCAGAAAATTCTTCGTCATCATTTTATCACCTCATGTGTTGTGGCTTACCAATGGCGCAGAACGGATTAGGTTCCGGCCAAGTTGTAGGGACAGGATTTGTCGCCCCTGCGAAAAATGCGGTATCAGGCGGCAGAATATGCCTAAGCAAATCTGCCAAACCTGTTGATAAGTATCTGTAAACAAAAGGTTATTAGCGCGTTTTCTGACGGAGATGCCAGTTCGCTGGCGCAATCCGGAACCTTTATAACCGCTTTGGACCCGCGCAAAAGCGGCAGCAAACTGCCTATGGCTCTGCGCTGATTGGGCTGGTTTGCGCGCATCCCAGGGACGCGATCAACCTCATCGCATGGTCGTCGCCGGTGCGTGGCCCGACATCGGCACTGCCGCGCGGCGGGGAATTTGGGGACCGATCGTGCGAAAGACGGCTGTGAACGTTGCGCGGCGCGGGTTCATCGGGTAACGGCAGACGCAACCATACAAACAAGGTGCCCCAGATGACGAAAAATGGCCTGACCTATGCCGATGCCGGTGTGGATATCGATGCCGGCAATACGCTGGTGGAACGGATCAAACCTGCGGCCAAGCGCACCGCGCGCCCCGGTGTGATGGCGGGTCTGGGCGGTTTCGGCGCCTTGTTCGATCTCAAGGGCGCAGGTTATGTCGACCCGATACTGGTTGCGGCGACCGACGGCGTTGGCACCAAGCTGCGGATCGCGATCGATACCGGCCATGTCGATACGATCGGGGTCGATCTGGTCGCAATGTGCGTCAATGATCTGGTTTGTCAGGGTGCGGAACCTTTGTTCTTTCTGGATTATTTTGCCACCGGCAAGCTAGAGCTGGATCAGGCGACCCGCATTATCAACGGCATCGCTGCCGGCTGTGAAGCCTCCGGCTGTGCCCTGATCGGCGGAGAGACGGCAGAAATGCCGGGCATGTATCATGACGGCGATTTCGATCTGGCGGGTTTTGCCGTCGGTGCGATGGAACGCGGCGCGGAACTGCCTGCCGGTGTCGTGGCGGGCGATGTGCTGCTGGGGCTGGCGTCTGATGGCGTGCATTCCAACGGCTATTCGCTGGTGCGCCGGATCGTGGATATGTCCGGGCTGGGCTGGGACGATGCCGCACCGTTTGCGGATGGCACATTGGGTGCTGCGCTTTTGACGCCGACCCGGCTTTATGTGCAGCCCGCGCTGGCCGCTGTGCGGGCAGGGGGCGTGCATGCGCTGGCCCATATCACGGGCGGGGGTCTGACCGAAAACCTGCCACGCGTGCTGCCGGATGATCTGGGGGCCGATATTGATCTGGAATCATGGTCTTTACCGCCCGTGTTCGGCTGGCTTGTGCAGACTGGCGGGATGGAACAGGCGGAATTGCTGAAAACATTCAATGCCGGGATCGGCATGGTGCTGGTTGTCGATGCGGGGCAGGCCGACGCATTGACGAATTTGCTGACCGAGGCCGGCGAAACCGTTCACCGGATCGGCACCGTCACCGATGGTGCAGGCATCCGCTATGCAGGCGCGCTTGCGTGACCAAACGCGTTGCGATTCTGATTTCGGGGGGCGGGTCCAATATGGTCGCGCTCGGCCGGTCGATGACAGGCGATCATCCGGCGCGCCCGGTGCTGGTGCTGTCCAATGATCCGCAGGCGGGCGGGCTGGCCAAGGCCGCCGACATGGGCATCCCGGTGCAGGCGATTGACCACAAGCCATTCGGCAAGGACCGTGCCGCGTTCGAGGCGGCTTTGCACGATGCGCTGCTGGCAGCACAGCCCGATATCATCTGTCTGGCCGGGTTCATGCGCATTCTGGGGGCGGATTTCATCACGTCTTGGGACGGGCGCATTCTGAACATCCATCCCTCGCTTTTGCCCAAATATCGCGGCTTGCACACCCATGCCCGCGCGTTGGAGGCGGGCGATACCCACCACGGCTGCACTGTGCATCAGGTCACGGCAGCGCTGGATGACGGGCCGGTGCTGGGGCAGGCGCGGATGGCGGTCTTGCCCGGCGATACGCCCGCAACCTTGGCACAGCGCCTGCTGGCGTTGGAACATGCGCTTTACCCGGCTGTCCTGCGCCGGTTTGCGGCGGGCGATCTGCGTCCGGTGATGTTGGACGGGTGATCTTTTCATCCTGCGGGCGATGGCATATCAATCGCGGATACAAATGATGGAACGCGTATGAAGATCATTACCACGACCCAGGACCTTGCAGGCTTTTGCGCCGCGGCGGCAAAGCGTCCCTATGTGACCGTTGACACCGAATTTCTGCGCGAACGCACCTATTATTCCAAACTTTGCCTTGTGCAGATGGCCTATCGCGATGCCGCTGGCGAAGACGCGGTGCTGGTCGATCCGCTGGCCGAGGGGATATCGCTGGAACCGATGTATGAATTGTTCCGCGATCCGGATGTGGTCAAGGTGTTCCATGCCGCAAGGCAGGACCTGGAGATTTTTCAGGTCAATGCCGGGGTGATCCCCGCGCCCCTGTTCGACACGCAGGTCGCGGCGATGGTCTGCGGCTTTGGCGAACAGGCGGGATACGAAACGCTGGTGCGCAAGATCGCCAAGGCCGAGGTGGATAAATCATCGCGTTTTACCGATTGGTCGCGCCGCCCGCTGACCGATGCGCAGGCCGAATATGCGCTGGCCGATGTGACCCATCTGCGCGATGTCTACGAATATCTGGCGGATCAGTTGAAAAAATCCGGCCGCGCCAAATGGGTGGATGAGGAAATGGCCGTGCTGAACGATCCGGCTACCTATTATTCCGACCCGGACGAGGCGTGGATGCGGGTCAAGACCCGCACCTCTTCGGGCCGCTTCCTTGCCCTCGTGCGCGAATTGGCAAAGTTTCGCGAAACCTATGCGCAGACCCGCGATATCCCGCGCAGCCGGGTCTACAAAGATGATGCACTGGTTGAACTTGCATCCACCAAGCCGTTGAATGAACAAGATTTAAGCCGTTCCCGCCTGCTGCTGCGCGAGGCCCGCAAGGGCGATATCGCCGATGGTATTCTGGCCAGCATCAA
This sequence comes from Yoonia sp., assembly GCF_046292185.1. Lineage (GTDB taxonomy): Bacteria > Pseudomonadota > Alphaproteobacteria > Rhodobacterales > Rhodobacteraceae > Yoonia. The sequence goes on along the minus strand of NZ_JBKBQY010000013.1, from coordinate 23,321 downwards.
GGCAGGTCTTGCCGCCAAACCCGGCGATCTGCCGCAGCCGGACCTGAGCCGTGCCAAGCTGCAGGTCAATCCTGCCATCGCCGATATGCTGCGGGTGCTGTTGAAGTCCGTCACCGATGATGCCGGTGTCGCGTCGAAGCTGATCGCATCTTCTGCTGATCTGGATGCTTTGGCCGCAGGCGAACGCGATGTGCCCGCGCTGAAAGGCTGGCGGCGCGAAGTCTTCGGCGACGCCGCCCTGCAATTATGCGAAGGCAAGGTCGGCCTTGCCGTGAAAGGTCAGAAAGTGGTCACCGTGCCGCTTTAGCCCGGATCACGCGTGACGAGAGGAAGCAGATCATGACCAACCCCGCCTTTGAAGAGCTTGTCGAGACCTTTGAATTCCTTGACGATTGGGAAGACCGCTATCGCCATGTGATCGACATGGGCCGCGCCATGGACCCGCTGGAAGACGCCTTGCGCGTGCCCGCGACCAAGGTCGAAGGTTGCGCCAGTCAGGTCTGGCTGGTGCCGCAGATCAACGACGGTGTGTTCACCTTTCGCGGTGCCAGTGATGCGATGATCGTGCAGGGGCTGATCGCGGTGCTGCGCACGCTTTATGACGGACAGCCGGTGGGTGACGTGGTCAAGATCGACGCGCCCGCCGCCCTTGGGCGGTTGGGGCTGAACGATCACCTGTCGGCGCAACGGTCCAACGGGCTGCGCGCGATGGTCGAACGGATCAGGCAGACGGCGGCGGCGGCGGTTTGACCGACGCCAGACTGGTCGCCAGATCGCCATAGCCGGTAAAACGGCGTTCAAACGCTAACCCCAAACGCGCCGCGCAAGCCTGTGCCTTTGCGGTCAGCGCCGGGTCTTCGGTCTGCGCCTGATAGACCAGTTTTGTGTAATTGCCGAAATACATATCCCGCAGGGCGGGGTGTTTATCCAAGCCCAGCGGTTCCCAGACAAAAGCATCGAATTGCCGGACCAGAAAATCGGTCAGGTAAAAGGCGGTGATTTCACCCTTGGCGGCGAAAGTGTCCACCCCTTCGAAGAACGCATAGCAATGCGGGCCGGGAACCATCCGCAACCCCATATCGTCGCAGGCCGCCTGTAACAGCCCGCCCGTGCCGCAATCGGCATAGACGACAAAGATATCCGCGTAACCGTCCCGGTGTTTTGCCACGGCATCGCGCAGGGCGGGAATAATCCGGTCGGGGTGGTTATGCAGGATCGCGGGCAGGCAATGCAGGTCAAGGTGATCCCAGCCATTCACCGCCTTCAGCGCCAGGATTTCGCGCGCCAGCGCACCGCAGGCGATCAGCAGGATCTGGCCCTGTCCGCTGGGCGGCAGGCCGGTCTGTGTCAGTGCGGCGTCAGGAATCACGACAGGCGGCGCACCAGCAGGGCCGCGACCAATGCGGCAATGCTGAGCAGGGACAGCCCGACAAAGGGCGACAGCGATGTGGCGCTGACCAGCGACAGGGCGACCCACAGGGTCAGCCCGGCCGCGACGATCACGATCAGCAGGATCAGGGCGAGTTTTTCAAACGGCATCGGGGCCTCCTTTACATCCAAGATAGGAAAGCGATTGGCCCGAAAAAAGGGGTCAGGCGTGGGCCTGCCCCTGATTGTGTTTGCGCGCGACCAGCGTCTTGGCGGTTTCCACCGCGACAGCGGCGTCACGGCAATAGGCATCGGCACCGATGGCGCGTCCGAATTCCTCGTTCAAGGGCGCGCCGCCGACAAGCACGATGTAATCCTCGCGCATGCCCTTTTCGACCAATGTGTCGATCACGACCTTCATATAGGGCATCGTCGTCGTCAGCAGGGCGGACATGCCAAGGATATCGGGCTTTTCAGCCTCCAAGGCTTCCAGATAGCCTTCGACGGCATTGTTGATGCCCAGGTCGATCACCTCGAACCCGGCACCTTCCATCATCATGCCGACAAGGTTCTTGCCGATGTCGTGGATGTCGCCCTTGACCGTGCCGATCACCATCTTGCCGACACGCGGCGCACCGGTGGCGATCAGCAGCGGCTTGAGGATGAACATCCCGCCCTTCATCGCATTGGCGGCCAGCAACACCTCTGGCACGAACAGGATACCGTCGCGGAAATCATGGCCCACGATGGTCATGCCGCCGACCAATGCCTCGGTCAGGACACGGTAGGGGGTCCAGCCGCGCGCGATCAGGATGTTCACGCCTTCCTCGATCTCTTCCTTCATGCCGTCATAAAGGTCGTCATACATCTGCGCGACAAGGTCTTCGTCGCTCAGTTCGGAGAGGATGATTTCGTCGTCGTCTGACATGGTGTGCCTCATGAATATCTGTCTTGATATCTGCGCCTATTTCCGCCCGGCAACAGGCTGAATTGCGACATTCACGCAAGCGGGACCGACGCAGCCTTGCGCGTGTTCTTTGTTTGTTCCAATGTGGGGTATGGATCATGATCTGACTCGCACCTATCACCGCATTCCGGGCCGCGCCGCAGCGGGCAATCCTGCCGTGCGCTTTGACAGGCTGACGGCAGAGGCGGTGGATGACGGCTGGTATCACGACCCCGATCTGCCGGTGCTGCGCACGCAGGTCAGTGACGAACAGATCGGCAAGGTCATCACTCGCAACACATCGCCCGATCTGTCGTTCGACCGGTCGATCAATCCCTATCGCGGTTGCGAACATGGCTGCATCTATTGCTTTGCCCGCCCCAGCCATGCCTATCTCGGCCTGTCGCCGGGGCTGGATTTTGAAACGCAACTGATCGCGCGCCCCAATGCGGCGGCACAGTTGCGCAAGGAATTGTCCAACCCACGCTACAAACCCGCGACCATCGCGATCGGCACCAATACCGATGCCTATCAGCCCATCGAAAAAGACCGCCGGATCATGCGCGCTGTGCTGGAGGTGTTGCGCGATTTCACCCATCCGGTGGCGATTGTCACGAAAGGCACGCTGATCACCCGCGATATCGATATTCTGGGGGATATGGCGGCCAAGGGGCTGGTCCGTGTCGGCATTTCAATCACGACGCTGGACCCGAAGACATCGCGCGCGATGGAACCGCGTGTGCCGCTGCCCGCCGCGCGGCTGCGGGTGATCCGGCAGTTAAGCGATGCCGGTGTGCCGGTCCGGGTGATGGTGTCACCCGTGGTGCCCGCGCTGACCGATCATGAACTGGAATCGATACTGGAAGCGGCCCATAATGCGGGTGCCGTCGCCGCGTCCTGCATTATGCTGCGCCTGCCGCGAGAGGTGGCGGGGCTGTTCAAGGACTGGCTGGAGGCGCAATATCCCGACCGCGCGGCGCGGATCATGGGGCGGGTGCGCGCGCTGCATGGCGGGCGCGATTACGATCCGGAATTCGGCAAACGCATGCAGGGACAGGGCGTCTGGGCCAAGATCACGCAGCAGCGGTTCAGACTGGCGGCGTCACGGCTGGGGCTGGACCGGGCCTTGGCACCGTTACGGACCGACCTGTTTGCCAGACCGCCACAGAAAGGTGATCAATTGTCGCTGTTCTGAGGACGGGATTGCCGCCGCGCGGAACGGCAGCGATCTTTTCCGCGGGGAAGAAAATGCGACGACCGACCGGCACCTTCCCCGCGGGGAAGGTTTGGCTACCCCGCCACGGCAAAGGTCATGACGCCGGTTTTGCGCGACGACCCCGGCGCGGCGATGCCTCTGGCCCCGCGCCATCGGTGCCGTCCGAGGCGGAGGAAAAACCACCCAATGCGGCGGTGATCGCATCCAGCGTCGGCGCGGGGCCTTTGGGCCGGGTTTCCAGCGCGTGGCGCATCGCGCGCAGATGGTCTGGTGTGGTCCCACAGCAGCCGCCGATGATCGTGGCCCCGCTATCGCGGGCAAGCACGGCATAATCGGCCATCAGATCGGGCGTGCCGTCGTAATGGATATGGCCGTCGTGATATTTGGGGATACCGGCATTGCCTTTGGCGATCACCGGCAGGGTCGGGCCTGCGGCGGCAAAGCCCAGCACGGTGCGCAGCAGATCGGACGCGCCGACGCCGCAATTTGCGCCGAAAGCCAGCGGCTGATGGGCCAGTTTTCCCACCTTCTTGACCATATCGGCAGAGGTCAGGCCCATCATGGTGCGCCCTGCGGTGTCGAAACTCATCGTGCCGCACCATGGCATCCCTGCCAGCGCAAAGGCTTCGGCGGCGGCGGCGAATTCTTCGGCGGCGCTGATCGTTTCGACCCAAAGAACATCTGCGCCACCTGCCTTCAGCCCTTCGGCCTGTTCGTGCAACATCTCGACCGCGATCTCGTGGGTCAGATTGCCCATCGGGGTCATGATCTCGCCGGTGGGCCCCACCGAACCGGCGACCACGATGGTCCGGCCAGAGGCATCGGCAACCTCGCGCCCCAGACTGGCCGCGACCTTGTTCAGTTCATGCACCTGATCTTGCGCGCCATGCAGTTTGAGGCGGGACGCATTGCCGCCAAAAGAATTGGTCAGGAAAATATCGCTGCCCGCATCGGCGGCCCCTCTGTAAAGGCTGCGGATATTGTCGGGCTGTGCGAGGTTCCACATTTCGGGCGCATCACCCGACATCAGCCCCATGTTGAACAGATTGGTGCCCGTCGCCCCGTCGGCCATCAGCCAGTCGCGGGTTTCCAGCAGTTTGGACAGGGCATTGGTCATCGCAGGACTTTCTGATCAGAGTTCGGTGACAAGCTGGGCTTTCGCCTCGACCAGCAGATTGGCCATCTTGCTGCGGATCGTCGCCTCGTCGGCATGGCCGACAAGATCCTTGGCCAGCTTGCGGAACACGTCTTCGTCGCCCGCCTCGGACAGATCGGCCTTGATCACCTCGGTCACATAGACAGCGGCTTCTTCCTCGGATTTGCCGAGCAGATGAGCCGCCCAAAGACCCAAGAGCTTGTTGCGGCGTGCTTCGGCCTTGAACAGCATTTCAGCGTCATGGGCGAATTTGCTTTCAAACGCCTTGGCGCGGTCATCGAAACTGGACATGGGCAATCCCCCTTGGTTGTTGTTGCATCAGATATGCCCCTGCAGGTGCTTGCCCGCAAGGGGGGCTTGCACTAAGAGGCGGTGATGAATGTGCCGAAACCGGCATTACAATTGTAAGGGGTGAACATGGCGCGCCGCAAAAAGATTTACGAAGGCAAGGCAAAGATCCTGTATGAAGGCCCCGAGCCGGGCACTCTGGTGCAGTATTTCAAGGATGATGCCACCGCCTTCAATGCGGAAAAACGCGCGGTGATCGAAGGCAAGGGCGTGCTGAACAACCGGCTGAGTGAATTTTTCATGACAGGTCTGGGCAGCATCGGCATCCCCACCCATTTCATCAAACGCCTGAACATGCGCGAACAGTTGATCCGGCAGGTCGAGATTATCCCGCTGGAAATCATCGTGCGCAATGTCGCCGCAGGGTCGATGGCGAAACGTCTGGGGATCGAGGAAGGCACGCAATTGCCGCGCCCGATCGTGGAATTTTCGTATAAGGATGACGCCCTGGGCGATCCTTTGGTGCCAGAGGAATATATCATCGCCTTCGGCTGGGCCAGCCAGCAGGATATGGATGATATCGTCAGCCTTGCCCTGCGCGTCAATGACTGGATGTCGGGTGTCATGTATGGCGTCGGCATCAAGCTGGTCGATTTCAAGATCGAGGTGGGTCGCGTCTGGGACAATGAATTCCCCCGCCTGTTGCTGGCCGATGAGATCAGCCCCGATAGCTGTCGTCTGTGGGATATCGAGACGGGTCAGAAGCTGGATAAGGATGTGTTTCGCCGCGATCTGGGCAATCTGACCGACGCCTATACAGAGGTCGCGCGCCGTCTGGGCGTGATGCCATCCAACGTTACCCACCGGCCCAAGCCGACCCTGATCAACTGATAATCCAAAGCGAGGCCAAGTCATGAAAGCGCATGTCTATGTGATGTTGAAAACCGGCGTGCTGGACCCGCAGGGCGAGGCGGTACGCCACGCGCTCGGCAACCTCGGCTTTGACGGGGTGCAGGGTGTCCGGCAGGGTAAGGTGATCGAACTCGATCTGGCGGATGGCACTTCCGAAGAAGAGATCGCCAAGATGTGTGACAAGCTGCTAGCCAATACTGTGATCGAAAGCTACCGGATCGAGGTGCTTTAGGATGCGCGCCGCTGTCGTCGTTTTCCCCGGATCGAATTGTGACCGCGACATGGCTGTCGCGCTGCGCGCCGCCGGTGCCGATGTGACCATGGTCTGGCACAAGGATGCCAGCCTGCCGGGGGCCGTTGATCTGATCGCCGTTCCGGGTGGGTTTTCCTTTGGCGATTATCTGCGCTGTGGTGCAATTGCCGCGCAATCACCGATCTGCCGTGCGATTGTCGCCCATGCCGACCGTGGCGGTTACGTGCTGGGGGTGTGCAACGGGTTTCAGGTGCTGACCGAAACCGGCCTGCTGCCCGGCGCGCTGATGCGCAATTCCGGGCTGAAATTCATCTGCAAGACCGTCGATCTGCAGGTCGAGACCAGCGACAGCGCGTTTACGGCAGGCTATCAGGCGGGGCAGGCGGTGCGTTTCCCGGTGGCCCATCACGATGGCAATTACACCGTAGCGCCAGAGGTGCTGACGCAGATGCAGGACGAGGACCGGATCGCGTTCCGTTACGCCAGCCCGCTGAACGGGTCTGTTGCGGATATCGCCGGGGTGTTGTCGGCGAACCGGCGGGTGCTGGGTATGATGCCGCATCCCGAACGCGCCGTCGATCAGGGTCATGGCGGCACCGACGGGCAAGCGCTTTTCCGCGAATTGCTGGGGCAGGTTGCGGCGGTCTGATGCTTGTCTGTTGCCGTGCGGGCGCGCTGGTTCTAAACTCTGACAATGGTAGATAGCGTGCCACAAGGGGTCAGACGCAGAGCAGGCCATTGGTATCTGCGGGCTGCGCTTGCCGTGTTCACGCTGCTCGCGGTCGGGGCGATCTATGTCACCAATCAACTGCTGACCCAGCGCTATACCGAAACCATCAGCAGCCGCGCCGAATTGCGGCTGGCGCTTTACAGCGCCAATCTGATGAGCGAGCTGCAGCGCAGTTCCGTCGTGCCGCAATTGCTGGCGCGCGATCCTGAACTGATTTCGGCGCTGAACAGTCGGGATTATTCGCTGTCCACCGCGCGGCTGATGACCTTTGTCGAGGAAATCAATGCCGCCTCCCTGACCATGCTGGACAGCAACGGGCGCGTCGTGGCGGCGACCGACCGCGCCGGGCTGGGCGCGGATCACCAGGATAAGCCTTTCTTTTACAACGCCCTTGCCGGCAGCAGGACGGTCTATTCCACCTATCGGCGCGATGATGGCGGCTATTCCTTCATCTATTCGCGCAAGATCGAAACCAATGGCGAACCGCTGGGCGTGATCATGGTCGAGGTCGATGTCGGCCGGCTGGAACGTGGCTGGGCCGGGGTGACGGATGCCGTGCTTGTCACCGATGCCGAAGGCACGATCATCATGGCCACCGAACCTTTGTGGCGGGGATTGTCGGAACAGGCGGCACTGGCGCGGCAACCGGCATCGACCGCGATCGAACGGGCGTTCCGCGCGACGCAGGCCTGGGCGTCCAGCCCGGCAGAGGCCTATCTGCGCGGCGAGGCGGTGCTGCGCCGCGAGGCCCGCGTGCCGCATCAGGGCTGGCGGATCGTCAATTTCACCACCTATGATTCGGTGCGCGAAAAGGTGAACGGCATTCTGGCGCTGCAGGTGATGGGCTTTGCGATCATTCTGGCGGTCGGTTTCTGGTTTCTGTCGCGCAAGACCGCATCACGTCTGGTCACCTTTCAGCGCGATGCAGCGGAACTGCGCGCATTGAACCGCCGTTTGCAGCGGGAAATCGCCGAAAGAGAGAAGGTTGAAAAAACCCTGCAGGTCGCCGAACAGACCATCGCGCAATCGTCGAAATTGGCCGCCCTTGGCGAAATGTCGGCGGCGGTCAGTCACGAATTGAATCAGCCGCTGGCGGCAATGAAAACCTATCTGGCTGGTGCGCGTCTGCTGCTGCAACGCCAAAGGCCGGAAGAGGCACTGTCATCGTTCCAGCGCATCGATGATCTGCTGGAACGGATGGGCGCGATCACGCGGCAGTTGAAATCCTATGCCCGCAAGGGATCGGATGCGTTTGAACCTGTGGACACACGCGCTGCGGTATCATCGGCACTGGCGATGATGGAACCGCAGCTCAAGACACGGGCGGTGAATATCATCCGCACCTTCCCCAATGAACCGGTGATGATCCTGGGCGACAGGCTGCGGCTGGAACAGGTCATCATCAACCTGTTGCGCAATGCGCTGGACGCGACCAAGACATCCCCCGATCCGACCATCGAAATCCTGCTGGCGGCGGGCGATCTGGTCAGCCTGCAGATTCACGACAATGGCGAAGGGATCGAGGATCTTGATGAACTGTTCACGCCATTTTACACGACCAAACAACCTGGTGATGGGGTGGGGCTGGGGCTTGCCATCTCCTCTGGCATCGTCAACGACTTGGGTGGACGCCTGACCGCGCGCAATGCTGCGAACGGCGGGGCGATATTTGAAGTCCAGTTGCCCGCGCTGAAACAAAGCCGGGCAGCGGCAGAATAGGAACGAGAGCATGAGCAAAGTCATGAAGATCGCGATTGTCGATGATGAAAAGGACATGCGCCAGTCGATCAGCCAATGGCTGGCCCTGTCGGGGTTCGACACCGAAACTTTTGCCAGCGCCGAAGATGCGCTGAAAGGGCTGGGCAGCGATTACCCCGGCATCGTCGTCAGCGATATCAAGATGCCCGGCATGGACGGGATGCAGTTTCTGAAAAAACTCAAAGGCGTGGACAGCACCTTGCCGGTGATCATGATCACCGGCCACGGCGATGTCCCCATGGCGGTCGAGGCGATGCGGATCGGCGCGTTTGATTTTCTGGAAAAGCCGTTCAACCCCGACCGGATGACCGAACTGGCCAAGAAAGCCACCAGCGCCCGCCGCCTGACGCTGGACAACCGCGCCTTGCGCCGGGAATTGTCGGACGGATCATCCTTGATGAAGAAACTGATCGGCCAGTCTCCGTCGATGGAACGGCTGAAGGAAGATATCCTCGATCTGGGGCAGGCCGATGGTCACGTGTTGATCGAAGGCGAGACCGGCACTGGCAAGACATTGGTCGCCCATGCGCTGCATGCCGTGGGCGCGCGGGCCAACCGCAAATTCGTTTTGATCAGTTGTTCGGCCTATGACGAGGACACGCTGGCCAGGATGATCTTTGGCCCGACCCATGCCGACGAGCCGATCCCCGCGATAGAAGAAGCGCGCGGCGGCACGCTGGTGCTGGAAGATATCGAAGCGCTGAGCCATGCCCTGCAGGCCCGGCTGCTGACCGCGATCAACGAACAGGGCACGCCGGCGGAAACCCGGATCGTGGCGATCTGCAATCTGCAGGAACAGGACAAGACCTGCGAAAGCGTGCTGCGCCCGGATCTGTTCTATCGCCTTGCCGCCTTGCGGATCACCGTGCCGCCGCTGCGCCAGCGTGGCGAGGATATCCTGACGCTGTTCACCCGGCTGAGCGAACAATTCGCCGATGAATACGGCTGCGAAGCCCCACAGGTCAGCGCGCAGGAAGCCGCGCAATTGTTGCAGGCCCCGTGGCCCGGCAATGTACGCCAGTTGATCAACGTGGCCGAACGCGCGGTGCTGCAAAATCGGCGCGGCAGCGGGTCGATCGCGTCGCTGCTGATGAACGAAACCGAAGATACCCAATCGGCCATGACGACCGAGGGCAAGCCGCTCAAGGAATTCGTCGAAGCGTTTGAGCGGATGCTGATCGACAACACGATGCGCCGGCATCGCGGATCGATCGTTGCGGTGATGGATGAACTTTGCCTGCCGCGCCGCACATTGAACGAAAAAATGGCGAAATATTCGCTGCAACGGTCCGATTACATCTGATCGACCGGCCCTTTGCACAGACCCACTTGTGCAGGGGGCCAAATGTCCTTTATGGTTGAAAAACGGATGCTCGTGCGTTGGTTGCACGGTGATATCCGATAGGAATTCTCTGCCTTCAACGATCTTTGACGGATATTGCGGCAGCTGATTTGACCTTTCGGGGTCAGAAAAACGCCCTTGGTCGCGCGCCCTCATGACGCAGACCGGGCCTTGAACGGGCCCCGGACCTGATCCGGGGTCGGAGAAGAAACGCGATGCAACGCGCGCAACATACAGGCAAGACATTGACCGCCCCGAGGGGCGTTTTCTCTGCCCGCGCATTGCCCGCCTCAATCAGACATATCGCGCGGATTGCTGCACCCCCCGGGGGGCCGGACGCGCCATATGCGAATGGACAAAATGCCAAAGAAAATGCTGATAGACGCCACACATGCGGAAGAAACCCGCGTGGTGGTGGTAGACGGAAACAAAGTCGAAGAATTTGATTTTGAAAGCCAGTTCAAACGCCAGTTGGCGGGAAACATCTACCTTGCCAAGGTAACACGGGTCGAACCCTCGCTGCAGGCGGCCTTTGTGGATTATGGCGGAAACCGCCATGGTTTCCTGGCCTTTGCGGAAATCCACCCCGATTACTACCAGATCCCCGTCGCCGACCGCGAGGCGTTGATGGCCGAAGAGCGCGCCTATGCCGAAAGCCTGCGGGTCGAGGAAGAGGCCGAAGACGCCCCCAAGCCAAAACGCACCCGGACCCGCAGCAAGCCGCGCGCCGCTGTGGTGGATGGCGCTGATCTGATCACGACCTCGGATGATGGCCCTACCGGGCTGGAAACCATCGGACTGGACGATGATCTTGAAGGCAGCTCGCCGATGGAGCTGGTTGACGAAACCCCCGTCGACACCCCCGCCGCCGATGAAGAGATCGAGGATGAGCCGCGCGACAACGACATCGAAAGCGTCGCCGAAGCCGATGACATCGAAGATGTGCGTCCGGTGCGCAAACCGCGCCCGCGCCGCTATAAGATTCAAGAGGTGATCAAGGTCCGCCAGATCCTGCTGATCCAGGTCGTGAAAGAAGAACGCGGCAACAAGGGCGCGGCGCTGACCACCTATCTGTCGCTGGCCGGTCGGTATTGCGTGCTGATGCCCAATACCGCGCGTGGCGGCGGCATTTCGCGCAAGATCACCAATGCCGTGGACCGCAAGAAGCTCAAGGAAATCGCTGGCGAAATGACGGTGCCCGATGGCGCGGGCCTGATCATCCGCACCGCCGGGTCGCAGCGCACCAAGGCGGAAATCAAGCGCGATTACGAATATCTGCAACGGATGTGGGAACAGATCCGCGAACTGACGCTGAAATCCATCGCACCTGCGAAAATCTATGAAGAAGGCGATCTGATCAAACGGTCAATCCGTGATCTGTATTCCAAGGATATCGACGAGGTCATCGTCGCGGGCGAGGCGGGCTATCGCTCTGCCAAGGATTTCATGCGGATGATCATGCCGTCGCATGCCAAGAACGTGAAATTCTACGCCGAACCGATGCCGATCTATGCGCGCTATCAGGTCGAAAGCTATCTGGCGGGGATGTTCAACCCGACCGTCCAACTGCCGTCCGGTGGTTACATCGTGATCGGCATCACAGAGGCGCTGGTCGCCATCGACGTCAACTCTGGCCGCGCGACCAAGGAAGGGTCGATTGAACAGACCGCGCTGAAAACCAACCTTGAAGCGGCTGATGAAGTCGCGCGCCAGTTGCGCCTGCGCGATCTGGCCGGTCTGATCGTGATCGATTTCATCGACATGGACGAGCGCAAGAACAATGCCTCGGTCGAAAAACGCTTCAAGGACAAGCTGAAAACCGACCGCGCGCGGATTCAGGTGGGCCGGATTTCCGGTTTCGGCCTGATGGAAATGTCGCGTCAGCGTCTGCGCCCCGGCATGTTGGAAGCCACGACGCAGATGTGCCCGCATTGTCATGGAACGGGCCTGTTGCGGTCTGACGACAACGTGGCCTTGTCGATCCTGCGCCAGTTGGAAGAAGAAGGCGTGCGCGCCCGATCCAAAGAGGTGCTGGTGCGCGCCCCTATCGCCATCGCCAATTTCCTGATGAACGGCAAGCGCGACAATATCGCCGCGGTCGAGGCACGCTATGGCATGTCGGTGCGGATCGAATGCGATCCGACGCTGATCTCGCCCGATTTCGTGATCGAAAAGTTCAAGACCGCCACTCGCGTCGTGCCGGAAGCGGCCCCCGTCGTCAGCACCGTGATCATGGATGACGAAGAGGACGATCTGATCGTCGAAACCCCGGATGAGGAAGAAGAGGCGGCACCGGCTCGGGTCGCGGATGCGCCCGAGAGCAATGGCAATGGCGAAACACGGCCCAAGCGCAAGCGCAGCCGTCGGCGTCGGCGCAAGCCCGGTTCTGCGCGTCAGGGTGAGGAGAACGGCCAGTCCGAGGATCAGGACGACAATGGTGACCAGGTCACAGCAGTGCCTGCCGCAGACCCGGCAGAACCCGCCGCAGAAAAGCCGAAACGCAGCCGCACCTATACCCGCAAAACACCCAAGCCAGAGGCAGAGGTGACAGCAGAGCAGGCACCTGCCACGCCAGAGCCCACGCCGGAACCTGCTGCGCCCGAGCCTGCACCGGAACCCGTCGCGGAAGAGCCCGCAAAACCGGCCCCCCGCAAACGCGCACCGCGCAAGACAGCGGCCCAGAAAGCCGCCGAAGCCGCGCAAGCAGCCGAGGCCGCAGGCGAAACCCCACCGGCAGAGGCTGCAAAGCCCAAACCACGCAGCCGCGCCAAGCCGAAACCGAAAGTGGCCGCAGAAGACAGCACCGCCGCGACAGAAACGGCAACGGCTGAACCGGCACCGGTTCCCGCAGAACCCGCGCCAGAACCGGAACCTGCGCCTGAACCAGACGCGAAACCGACACCGGCAGAACCTGAACCGGCGCCTGCAGCCGAAGCGCCCGCAGAAGAACCTGCAGCCGAGGAAAAACCGCGCCGCAGGGGCTGGTGGACGCTCGGCGGCTGACGCTGACAGAAAAACGCCGCCCCATCACCGGGGCGGCGTTTTACGTTGACGCTGCGGCGCGCATGTCTTCTTTTTTCCAAAAATACTCGGGGGTGAGACCTGGATGAAATCCGGGGCGAGGGGCACAGCCCTGACCACCCCTGCGATCAGCCCTTGCGGATCAGATAGACCTGCCCACCGTCGCCGTCATGACACGCCAGCATATCATGCCCCGCTTCGGCGCAGAAATGCGGCACATCGACAATGGCAGCCGGGTCATCCGCGATCATGCGCAGCACCTGCCCGGACAGCAAGGCTGACAGCCGCTTGCGCGCCTTCAGCACCGGCAAGGGGCACAGCAATCCGCGGGCATCAAGATCGGCGTCATGGGTCATGCCTGTGACCTAGGGCGCATGTTTCACTTTGTCCACCAAGTTGTGACGCAGCCCCCCGTGACGATGGCGCAGCAACGCGATAGGAACGCGGATAATGTTGGAAACAAGTCTGATTTTCGATGCCGGTCTGATCCCGGCGATGCTGGTCGCCCTGGTGGCCGGGGTGCTGTCGTTTCTCAGCCCCTGCGTGCTGCCGGTGGTGCCGCCCTATCTTGCCTATATGGGCGGGGTATCTGTCAGCGAGATGGAAACCACCCGCCATGCCAGACGGCGGGTCTTTGTCGCTGCCCTGTTCTTTGTGCTGGGGCTGTCGACGGTGTTCCTGCTGCTTGGCATCGCGTTTTCGACCATGGGGCGGATGCTGCTGGGTGTGCAGGAATATTTCGTCATCGTCGCGGGGCTGGTGGTGATGATCCTTGGCGCGCATTTCGTGGGTGTGTTCCGGCTTGGGTTTCTGGACCGCGAGGCGCGGCTGGACGCGGGCGACAAGGGCGGTTCGGCCTTTGGTGCCTATCTGCTGGGTCTTGCCTTTGCCTTTGGCTGGACACCTTGTCTGGGGCCGGTCTTGGGCGCGATCCTCGGTCTTGCCGCGTCGGAGGGCGATGTCAGCCGTGGCACAGTGCTGCTGGGCGTCTATGCCATCGGGCTGGGCATCCCGTTTCTGCTGGTCGCCGCGTTCTTCCCAAGGCTCAAGGGCGTCATGGGCTGGATGAAACGACATATGCGCCAGATCGAGGCGACGTCGGGCCTGCTCCTTTGGACGGTCGGCTTGATGATGATCACCGGACAATTCGCGGCATTCAGTTATTGGTTGCTGGAACGCTTTCCATTCCTTGCCAGCGTGGGTTAGATTGGCAAGAGTAATCGGGAACAGGTGGCGATGACCAAAGACAAAGTGACCGTCACCCGCCGTCGGGTTTTCCATATTCCCGGTTATGACCCGATCCATCCACGGCGTTACCGCGAATTGTACCGCAGCGAAGGCGCGGCACAGTCAAAGACCAGCGGCTATCAGATCGCCGTGCAGGCCGGATCGCGCGACGAAAGCTTTCATTGGTGGGCGCAGGCGCAGATCGACGGGCAGAGTGTGGATGCGCGGATCGACGTGCTGGTCTGGTCCGACATCGTGCGCGACAGCATGGCGCATTCCATTCCGGCCACATATCGCCAGCTGATCCAGACCGCATGGATCTATATCAGCACCGGCACTTTGCGTCGCCTGATGTGGATGCGCAAGGGCCCGGTGATCGCCGCCCTTTACCCCGTCGGTGTGCTGTTGCTGCAATTGCTGATCGCGCTGCAACTGGGTTGGGGTCTGGGCCGGCTGGCCGAGGCGGCGCTGAACGGCGCTGTCAGCGGCGTCGGGCTGGGCGGTGGCCTGTTTGCCGCGATCATCGGTTGGCTGGCCTGGGCGGTGAAACTGGGCATTCTGGGCGCGGTCAGCGTGTTTCTGCTGCGCTGGTTCAAGAAACACGACAACAGGATTTTCGCGCATTACCTGATGCATGATTACGCCTTCAGCGCGCAATACCGGGGCGCGACCCCGCCGGAACTGTCGGCGCGGCTGGCAGGCTTTGCCGATCAGATCAGCGAGGCGTTGGAGGATGAATGCGAAGAGGTGCTGATCGTCGGCCATTCATCGGGCGCGCATCTGGCGGTGCATGTGATCGCCGATCTGATCCGTGACGGGCGGGTGCCTGCGGAGGGGCCGGCACTGGCGTTCATGTCGCTGGGGCAGGTGGTGCCGATGGTGTCGTTCCTGCCCGAGGCAAAACAATTGCGCGCCGATCTGGCCTTTCTTGCCACGCGCGAGGATCTGACCTGGGTTGATGTCACCGCGCCGGGTGACGGCTGCTGTTTTGCGCTCTGCGATCCGGTCGCGGTCACCGGTGTCACGCCGCCGGGCAAACACTGGCCGCTGGTGATTTCGGCGGCTTTTACCCAGACCCTGTCGGCAGCACGCTGGAAAAAGCTGCGCTGGCGGTTTTTCCGGCTGCATTTTCAGTATCTCTGCGCCTTTGATCATCCCAAGGATTACGATTATTTTCAGATCACGGCAGGCCCTTTGACGCTGGCGGACAGGTTCCGTGGGCGCGCGCCTTCAAAATCGCGCATTGACGTGCCAATGTCGAAATACACCTCGCTCGCGCCATGAATGATCTGCCGCCCAAACCCGTGCGGCGCGCGGACAGGGTGTCGCTTTGGCGGTATATGCGGCTGTTCCGGCAGGATATTCTGTCGGCGCAACCGGCACGGTTGTATCGCGCCTGGATGGCCGAATTCCGCACGCCGTTTTTCCGGTCGTTCATGATCAATGATCCCAAATTGCTGCGCGAGGTGCTGAAGGACAATCCTGATGCCTATCCCAAATCCGACCGGATCGGTGCGGGTCTCCGGCCATTGCTGGGCGACAGCGTGTTTCTGACCAATGGCGCGCAATGGAAGGCGCAGCGCCGCATCATCGACCCCGCGTTCGAGGGTGGGCGACTGCGCGATACTTTCCCCGGCATCGTCGCGGCAGGGCAGGCGGGTTGCGCCCGGCTGCACGCGCAGGCCGATGGCATGCCGCGCGTCATCGATGCCGAGGCCAGCCATATCGCCGCCGATGTGATTTTCCGCACCCTGTTTTCGATCCCGATCGAGGATGCCACCGCACAACAGGTCTATCACCGGTTTCAGGCCTATCAGCGGGCGCAACCGATCCTGAACCGTGCCGCGTTTCTGCCCGGCCCGCGCTGGATGCCCCGGTTTTTCCGCCGCGGCGTGCGGGGGCAGGCGCGTGCGATCCGCCGCCTGATCGCCGATCTGACGCAAGCGAGGCTGGACCAGATCGCGGCAGGGACAGCACCCGATGATCTGGCGACCAAGATCATGACGACGAAGGACCCGCAGACCGGAAAGACCTTCGGCAAGGGTGACATGGTCGATCAGGTCGCGATCTTCTTTCTGGCGGGGCATGAAACCAGTGCATCTGCGCTGGCATGGGCGCTGTATCTGCTCGCCACCCACCCCGATTGGCAGGACAAGGTCGCGGCAGAGGCTGCGGATTTCACCGGCAATTTCAGTGATCTGTCAAAACTGTCCGCGACCCGCGATGTCTTCCGCGAGGCGCTGCGGCTTTACCCGCCGGTGCCGATGATGGTGCGCGAGGCGGCCAGCGCCACGCGTTTTCGTGACCGAGCGGTACCCAAAGGCGCGCAGATCGTGCTGTCGCCCTGGCATCTGCACCGGCATGAACGGATATGGGACAATCCCGACGGGTTCGATCCCGCCCGTTGGCAGGACCCGGCCAGCAAGCCCGCGCAGCGCGATGGCTATATGCCGTTTTCCGCTGGGCCGCGCGTGTGCAGTGGCGCAGGTTTTGCGATGATCGAAGGCGTTGTGCTGCTGGCGCAGCTTGTCGGGCAATTCCGGTTTGCGCCGGTGGCCGGTCAGGTGCCGGTGCCTGCCGCGCATCTGACAGTGCGGGCGCGGGATGGAATCACGCTGGCGATCCTGCCACGCGGCAACTTATCGCGGAATTGACTGCAAATCCTGCGTCAAATGTAGCCACAATCGGGCAAGAACTGGGCATTAGCGTCGCACACATGCCCTTATCACAGATATTTCATTCCCCGCTGCATTTCACTGATTGAAGATTGCCACAATCTTGCCATGATCAAGGGACATTTCGCACCATCACCCACGGTCTGGAGGAACAGATGACAATCGCGCTGCCGGGAACTTCCAAGCAAGCCTTGCTGCGTTTATTCGTTCGTAAATCAGCGCCGCGTGTCGCCCCCGCGCCGCAAAAACCGCTGAGCGCGCAGGAAGTCGCGAAATTGTTCAACAAGCGCAGTCGCGAAGTCGCCGAAAGTCAGGCCGAACCCTTGCGGCTGAACGAAACCGAAAAGCGCGAGCGCGAGACATTGTCATCCCTGCGCGGGGCGCTTTATTCCAAAAGCTGAGACTGCGACAGACAGCGTTCCAGCACATAGATGCGGATCGCAGAGGCAAGGCCGATATCCCCGCGTCCTGCATCAATTTCCGCCGCCAGACCGTTGATCGTCTTGCCGTCCTGTTCGGCGATCCGGCAAAAACTGTGCCAGAATATATCTTCCAGCGTGACGCTGGTGCGATGCCCCCGCAGCGTCAGTGACCTTTTGGCGGGGCGGCGGTGATCCACCTAGTCATCCTCGAATTTTTGCTGCGACAGCCGGTTGTTGGCCTGCTGCGCGCGGGCGGCATCCAGCACGCGTTCGGCCTTGGTCCGGCCAAAGCGGATGGCATTCTCATCCGCTCTGGCCTTGTCCGCCGCGCGATCACGTTCCTTGCGCGCCTTGTTCAGGTTGACGGGTTTCACTTGGGTCCGATCATGTCTTCGGGGCGGACAACCTTATCGAATGTCGCCTCATCCACAAAGCCAAGGTTGATCGCCTCTTCCTTCAGCGTCGTGCCGTTCTTATGGGCGGTCTTGGCCACCGTGGTGGCGTTGTCATAGCCGATGGTGGGCGCCAGCGCCGTGACCAGCATCAGCGATTCGCGCATCAGTTTTTCGATCCGTGTGCGGTCGGCCTGAATGCCCGCGACGCAATTATCGGTAAAGGCACCGGCAGAATCGCCCAGCAATTGCATGGATTGCAGCACGTTATAGGCCATCATCGGCTTCATCACGTTCAGTTCGAAATGCCCCTGCGACCCGGCAAAACCCACAGCGGCATCATTGCCCATGACATGGGCGCAGACCTGTGTGATCGCCTCGACCTGGGTGGGGTTGACCTTGCCGGGCATGATCGATGATCCGGGTTCATTTTCCGGCAGCATCAATTCGCCCAGACCGCAGCGGGGGCCGGAGCCGAGCATGCGGATATCGCAGGCGATCTTGTAAAGGCTGGCGGCGACGGTTTTCAAGGCACCCGACATTTCGACCAGCGCGTCATGGGCGGCCAGCGCCTCAAACTTGTTGGGCGCGGTGACAAAAGGCAGGCCGGTGATATCCGCCATATGCGCCGCGACGGTTTCGCCCCAGCCCACAGGGCTGTTCAACCCGGTGCCGACAGCGGTGCCGCCTTGCGCCAGTTCATAGATCGCGGGCAGCGCGGCTTTGATCCGGCGGATGCCCATGGCGACCTGATGGGTGTAGCCGGAAAATTCCTGCCCCAGCGTCAGCGGGGTGGCATCCATCGTATGGGTGCGGCCGATCTTGATGATGTCGTTGAATTCTTCCTGCTTGGCGGCCAAGGCCGCATGCAGCTTTTCCAGCCCCGGCAGCAGCACATCGCGCGCCGTGGTGGCGATGGCGATATGCATCGCGGTGGGGAAGGTATCGTTGGACGATTGCCCCATATTCACATGGTCATTGGGGTGAATGGGGTCTTTCGATCCGATGACACCGCCCAGCATTTCGATGGCACGGTTGCTGATCACCTCATTGGCGTTCATGTTGGATTGCGTGCCGGACCCTGTCTGCCACACGACCAGCGGGAAATGATCGTCCAGCTTGCCTGCCACCACCTCTGCCGCCGCCGCGATGATCGCATCGGCCAGTTTCGCATCCAGCTTGCCCCGGTCTTTGTTGGCAATCGCGCAGGCCTGTTTGATCACGCCAAGGCCGCGCACGATGGCGACAGGCTGCTTTTCCCAGCCAATCGGGAAATTCAGGATCGACCGTTGCGTCTGTGCGCCCCAATAGCGGTCCGCCTGGACCTCCAACGGGCCAAAGCTGTCGGTTTCTGTGCGGGTCGCATTCATGGCAGGGTCCTTCGGTTTTCGGGTTCCAAAGGGTTTTAACAGCCGCTGCGGGCGGCGCAAGCCGTGCTATTTGCGGAATTTGTCGAGGCTGACAACCTCGGCCTCTTTCCTTGCGCCGGGCTTGGCGTCGTCGGGTTCGGCCATTTCATGCATCGGCGCTTCGGCAATCTCGGCGCGGTGATCATCTTGGGTTTCGAATTTAAGGCCGAATTCGACGGATGGATCGACGAAGGTCTTGATCGCGTCATAGGGAATATAAAGCGTTTCGGGATTATCCCCGAAATTCAATGTGATGGTGAACCCTTCATCGGTGACATCCAGATTGGCGAACCAATGCTGGATTACCACGGTCATTTCGCCCGGATAACGGTCTGACAGCCAATCGGCGATTTCGACGTCAGGATGCATCGTGTCGAAAGTGACAAAGAAATGATGATCGCCCGGCAGGCCGGTGACTGCCACGCCTTGCAGAACTTGTTGGATCAACCCCCGCATGGCGCGATGCATCAGATTTCCGTAGTCAATGGTATCGGGCACGGCGGTTCTCCAATTCTTCTGGGTCCCAACATACGGGATTCCACCGGCATGAAAAGGGGGTGTCAGACGGCCATCTGCACAATCAGCCCCAGCACCGCCGTGACCGGCAGCACCACCAGCAAGGACCAGCGCAACCGCAGGACCAGCACGGCGGCGACAAGGGCAAGGAACAATGCCACGGGTTGCAGGCTGCTGAACGCGGGCCAGACCATGCGGATCGGGCCGGATTGCACGGTCGCCACATCCGCAAAGATCACATGCAGCGCGAACCACAGCGACAGATTGGCGATCACCCCCACCACCGCCGCCGTGATCCCCGCCAGTGCCGCGCGCAGCCGGGGCCGCCCGTCGACCCAGTCGATCAGCGGCGCGCCTGCGAAAATCCAGATGAAACAGGGCACAAAAGTCACCCAAAGCGTCAGCACCCCCGCCGTCAGCGCCAGCGCGATACCGCCCTGCGCCATGCCTGCGATCATGGCGACGAATTGTGTGACAAGGATCAGCGGACCGGGCGTTGTTTCGGCCAGCCCCAGCGCATCCATCATCTGTGGCGTGGTCAACCAGCCGTAGGAAAACACGACCTCTTGCGTCATATAGGCCAAGACCGCATAGGCCCCGCCGAATGTTACGACGGCCAATACCGAAAAGAAGGTTGCGATGTCGCGCAGGAAGGCGCTGCCCGACAGCACCACGATGATGACGGGTGCGGCCCATAACGCCCCACCGATCAGCAGCACGCGGGCCGATTTGCGCCAGCTGTCTGCGGGCATGGGTGCTGGGTCGGTCGGGGTTCCCGGCATCAGCGCACCGGCGATCCCCGCCGCCAGCACGACCAGCGGAAATGGCACCGCGAAGAAAAACAGCGCGACAAAGGCCAGAACCGCGATCATCAGATAGGCCCGCCCGACCAGCGCACGTTTCGCGATCTTGATCAGCGCGGCGATGACGATGACGATGACGCTTGCCTGCACGCCGACGAACAGCGCCTGTATCACCGGCAGGTTGCCATAGGCACCGTAAAGCAGCGCCAGCAGTGTGATCACCAGCGCGCCGGGCAGCACGAACAAGCCGCCACCGATCAGCCCGCCGATGATGCCGCCGCGTTTCCAGCCTGCGTAGGTCGCCAGTTGCATCGCCTCTGGCCCCGGCAACAACATGCAGAAGGACAAGGCGCGCAGATATTCCGCCTCGCTCAGCCAGCGGCGTTTGTCGACCAGTTCCTGATGCATCAGCGCGATCTGCGCCGCAGGTCCGCCAAAGGACAACAGGCCGATGCGACCAAAGACGGTAACTAATTCTTTCACTGCAATCGCCCTAGCTGATGATTTTTGTAATTTCGCGCAAGATCTTGGCCTTGATCGCTGCGGGATAGTCGCGATGCATCCGTGCTGTCATTACGAACCCGTCGCGGGTGATGACAGCCGTGCGTAAATAATTCGTGACGGTCAACCCCATGGATTCAATTCCAATTCCATTGATCGTGACCCCCGCACGCTGCGCCGTCGTGCGGATCATGCGCACATCATCGCCCGCATTGGCGGTCCCGTCGGTGGATATGTCAATCACCCTGCGTTTGCAATCAGGGACCTGATCGAACAGCGGCAGGGCAAAGCTGATCGCGTCACCCGTCGCTGTGCCGGACAGGATGAAGGCACGCGTCATGCTGCGGGCCTGCGCCGATACCTCGGCGGCTTGTCCGGCATGGGTGATGCGGGTCCAGGGGATCGAGATTTCCTGTTCGCCCACGCCCGACCATTGCATGACAGCGACAGCGATCTGGTCCTGCACCATGGTTTCGACGACCTGCGGGTCCTGCAGGGCATCGGCCAGACCATCTGCCTGCAGCCGGTATTCCCCGCTATCCACCGAATTTGAGACGTCGATTGCCAGCAAAAGCGCGGTTTCGCAGGCCATTGCCGGGGTTAGTGAGAGGGAAAGGATAATCGGGGCAAGGCAGCGCATGGCCCAGCATCCTTGCCCCGGCGGTTCTTGGCAAGACCTAGCGGGCCGCGTCGATCATCACAAAGCCGCCGGTTTCGCCCTCCAGCACACCATGTTCGGCGGATGTCGGTTTGACCATCGCTTGCAGCAGGACATCGGTCGATGCCCAATAGGGGATGTACCCATGCTGATCGACCTCCAGTATCAGTACCTTGTCATTCGCGGCATCATAGGCCCCGATCAGCGCGACATGCGGGCCGTCCCAGTCACCGGTCACAACACCCTGGTTGAAATAGACCATGATCGCGTCATTGGCGCTAAGCTCATTTTTGGTCAGCATGTCGATCATCCGCGCCTTGTTATCCGCATCCGCGCCAGTTGGCTTGAAATAGGTCATCAGGCTGGACAGCCCGACAGCAAGAAGCGCCTCTGCCGTGAAATCGACCAATTGATGGAAGGCGACGCCATCGCCGCCCTCTGCTGAAAGCGCGGCCCATTCAGCATTGCCCGTCAGGTCGAGCAGTTCTTCCTGAGTCATGATCGTCTCGGACGCCCATTCCGGCTGCCCGATGATCCCGTTGATCGCTGCCGTGACGGTGGCGATGGAACAGGCAGAGCTGCTGAACTGTGGTTTCACAAATGCCGAAAAGGCCCAGTAATCCGGGGCAGGGGCGCTGCGCAGATAGCTGGTGTCGGCAGTGAACACCGTCGCATCGGGGCCGAGCTTGGGATAATCATCTTCATCCTGCGCGAGGGCAGGAATGGCCAGCAATGCGGCGGATAGTGTGAATAAAAGACGCATCTTACGCTCCATCAGACATGTGATGGATCAGGTTAGCGCCCGATCTGCGGATTTGGGAAGAGGTAAGGTGCAGGTTTCTGTTGCCAGGTACCTGCGGACCCCGCCTATGGTCGCAAAACCATAGGGCTTAAGGTTTCAATAGTTCCGACTGCTTACGCAGCCATCGCCATTGGTGCTTTGTTGTCATTTGCAACTAGCTTTGTTGTACCGATAACGGTGGTAACTCACCGAGATAAAGCAAACCCCTTTAGACGTTCGTCGATCCTGTTTCGTCCCCATGGCTGCCAAATGAGCAGTGTTTGGTGGAGACGCCGGGTACCGCCCCCGGGTCCGATCCGCGTATTACGAGCGCGTTTATATCCATAGTCCTTGCGGACACGCTTGAAATAGGTGGTCGGCGGTCACATTGCAAGGGGCAGGTTGATCGCCAGCGCCCCCAGACCCACAACAATTTCCACCCCGAAGAATGTCCATTTCTTGCGCGATTGCCCGTCCAGCACCAAAGATGTCGCCCGGCCCACCGATGCCCCCAGCCAGCAAAAGCCCAGCATCGCATAACCCGCAGGGCTGCCGATGATCAGCGCGCCAAGGCCCATCCCGATGAACAGGGCCCCGGCAGAGGCGCGGATCTCCGATGGCCCCATGTTCGACGGCCCGGCCTGAAGATCCAGCGTTTCCAGCGTGTAGCGCGGTGCCAGCCAGCCAAAGGCACCCAGCCCGATGCTGGCCAGCACGAAAATGATGTTGATGATGTCCATGACCTGATCCCTTGTTCACCGCCTTAAGCTGGCGCATCAGGGACCAAGATCAAGAGGCCTGCGAATAACGCGCTTGCGTGGTGTCCGACCCGTCATAGGCATTGGCGATGATGCGGGTCAGAACCTTCCCCGCGGGGAGGATTTTGATTTTATCCCCGTCTTTTGCGACGAATCCGGCAAAGCGTTCCAGGATGGATTGATGGACAG
>NZ_JBKBQY010000012.1:0-47209 GCF_046292185.1 Yoonia sp. | reverse complement strand
AGCCGACTTGCATCAGCGCGCGACGCCGCTGCTTTTTGTCTCAATGGGACGGGGTTTCGCAAATGCGCGACCATGGCATTCGCCATCGCGGCAACGTCACCATTGGCAACAAGATCACCATATTTACCATCCGACAGGATTTCGTTTGGTCCCGATATGCAGTGCATTGCGATACATGGGGCACCGGCTGCAGCAGCCTCCGAAAGTGCAAGCGAGAACCCCTCGAAGCGCGAGGTCATGCAATAGCCGTAGGCATGTTGCAATAGCCCGGCTGGGTTCGAACAATATCCGACAAAATGCACGCTATCGGCCACGCCAAGGTCGCGCGCCTGCGCCTGAAGCTGTTCTTTATATGCGTCCGGCCCGTTGCCCGCCAGCACCAGCACATGCTTTTCGCCTGTCTCTAGGGCCAATGCATGGGCGTGGATCAGCCAATCGACCCCCTTTTGATAATCTAACCGACCGATGGCGAGGAAAAAGCGCCCTAGAGAGTCCGGCGCGATGGTACTTTCACAGAGGGGCGGCGCTTGAAGCTGTTTCAGATGCGTTTCAACATCTATCCCGTTCTGGATTGCAACAAAGGGCGGCACCGCCTCATCTTCGCCCAGGAATTCTGTCAGAGCGACCTCAAGCCCCGGCGACACAAGGATAAGGCGGTTGGCACGGCGAAAATGCCGTTTCGTGGTTTCGACTGGCCAATCGGGGAAGTAACCGGGGAGGGAGATCAGGATATTGTTATGCACGATAATGCAAAAACGCTTGCGCAGAATACGGGCCGCCCAGGCCGGTTGTGTCAAACCGCTGCCCGCCTCAAATGCTGCGAAAACCACATCGAACTTGCGCATTGCCCACAGAAGGAAAACAAATTCCATGATGCGTCGCATTTTGTGGTTAATCTTCGTCACGATGCGGAAGCGCCCTAGAAAGGGCAGGATATAAAAATCGGTCGTGACGCCAAAGAGGGGGACGGAAAGATTTGGCCGGTCTTCGTTAGGCATATTCAGGACATAAACGGCGCTGCGTATATCGCTGGCTTTTGCGACCCCCTCGGCGATGACAAGAGTTTGTTTAATGGCACCGTTTTTTGCGAGATCAGGAAGCACGAAGATTACTGAGGGCGCTCGCTGAATGGTGTGGTCGGTCGAGCCTTCTTTTACCATTTGCACTGGCTCCAAAAAGGGCTTTCCCAGTGGTACCGGTTCGCCCGCCGCTTGATACAGAGCTTGCATGATCACACTGGCTGATCAAGCTTTTTACCATCTAGGCCCTGCCTGCGGCTGCCAATACACTAAAATAATGGCGTATTGTCCCAAATGGGTGTCATAGTTAATCATCGTCGGGCGCATCCCCTATCGCTGAGAATGGCGGATAATCTCCGCAAACCGGAAGAAACCTTGGGGTATCATTGCTGCCTGCCGATTGCGGCCATCGGTGTGCGGCAAGCTTCTTAAAATTGCCTGATCCGCCGTTCGGTTACGGACAATCAGCCGCCTCGTGCGGTGACGTGATGACACAGGCGCTTGGCAAGACTGCGGCGTCCGGCGCTACCGCAACAACCAGCATCGCGTCCGGTGCCGGATATTCCGCTCGCAGCCGGCGCGTGATGCTTTCCTCTGTGACGACACTTAATTCTGTTGCCAGCTCCAATGACCGGCCTTCGGAAAACCCATCCAGCGCGCTTTGCAATTCTGCGGCAGCCTGATCAACGACATAATCGGGCATCTCTTCAAAATGCTGTGCAAAAGCTGCCTTGCGGTCGCCGATTGGTCCTTGTGGGCCCTCTTTGATGAAGCGGGCATAGGCTTCGCGCACGACATTCTCTGCCTGCGCAAGTTTACTGGTTTCGACTTCGCCGGTCATGAACAAGAACCGATGCTCACGAGTATAATTTGCCGTGCCAGCGCTGAACCCGTAGCTTGCGCGCAGTTCGGTGCGTATGGCGCGGAATAGGGCGCTTTGATCGTCGCCTCCCAGCGCATGCGACAGTATCAGATCCTCCATCTCGCCGCCGTGCCGAGTTTCTGGCATCGGTGCGATGAAAGTCAGCGTCGAAACTTCTGCCTCTGGTAGGTGCAGCAGGATGCGGCGAGGGCTGAAGTCGGGTTCGGCCGCGTGGGAAGGCTGGCGGGACGCCGCTGGTAAGCCGGACAGCAGCGTGTCAAGTGCTGCACCAGCAACGGCTGGTGCGACATCGCCAGCGATCACAGTTGCTTCGGGCGTGCTGGTGAACGTCTCCCGATGCCACGCAGCAATATCCTCTGGCGTGACGGATACGAATGTCTCGGGATCATCAAGGGATAGCGCATTGCGGATAGGCTGTTCACGGAAAATAGCCCACCGCGCAGCATCGAACCCTGCATGGGTCGGCTGGGACTGCGCTTCGGCCATGTTTTGCGCAAGGCCGGTGCTGATCCGGTCGAACCACACCGGATCCAGCGTCGGCGCACGCAGATGCGCGTTCGCAATCTTGAGCGTTTCTGCTATGTGCTTGGGTAAGAATGTCAGTTCGCCGATGACATGATCGTTGACGGCATTGTAGATCATCCCTTCGGAATCCAGATCCGCGAAAAGTTCGGCCACTTCTCCCGCCGGATAACCCTCGGCGCCCCCTGCAAGGATCAGCTCTGTCCCGATGAATGGCGCGGCTTTGTTAGTGTCACTACGATAAGCCCAGTTCGTGCCCCAGGCGATCTGAATTGAGACATAATCATGGTCGGGAATGGTGATCAGCGTATAGGCATGCCCACCATCGCTGGTCTGGCTGGTCGCTATTGGCCCGTCTTCCTTGCAAGCAGACAATATGAAGAGCGCAGATACCACAAGAAGAGAACGGATGATCATTCGAATGAGTCCTCTGGGCCGATAAAGGCGCTGGCTGTGCGCCCGGGTCGGTCGAGTTGATGCAAAAGCGCGTTGGTGGTGGCTAATGACAGATTGCCGTTCAGGCGTTTGAGCGCGCGCTCTGACAGCGGTTCACGCAAGGTAGAAACGCGGTCGCGCACATAGTCCGCCATCCAGTCGGCTGTCTCCTTGCGATCATCCCAGTCAGGCCAAAACCCGTCGAAGCGGTTCAGCACGCGTATATAGGTGTCTTCAGGAATGCCTGTAAGGACGATATCTGAAAGTGTCGCGTCCAACGCGGTGCGCAATCCCGTCAGCGTGACGCCGCGATCAGGTGTAGCGCGAAAGCTTATCTCGATGTGACGTTCATCTATCGGCCAGATATGGACGTCGAAACTGCGGGCCATTGCTCCATCTGATCGCAAAGGCCCGACCAGACCGCCGGGCAGGTTAGTATCGAGAATGTCGCGCAGCAATGCGGTTTGCGCCTCAAGCAGGTCGAACTGCACCGGTTCAGGCAGGGTCACTACCCGCCGCCAGATCAGGCGTGGGGCTGCTGTTTCATGCGGATAGCGAAAACTGGTTTCTGCCGCCTCGGCCAGGGTGAATACTGAGTATGCGATGCGGGGCCGGTCTGCCTCCGCCACTGGCCAACCTGCTTCGCGCATAGCGCGCCTGACCTGCCGCTCGGTGATGTCGCCAGTCACGACCACGGTTGCCAAGTCTGGCCGATGCGTCTGCGCATGAAGATCGCGTGCTGCGCCATAGGTCAGCGCCATGATCTGCTCTCGTGAGCCGATGATGGAGGCGGCGAGGCCATGGCCTTGGTAAAGGAACGCATCCATCGCCTCTGCCGCATGGGCGTCCGTATTGCCCGCCATGCGGTACTCATACTCGCGCAGGATGATGTTGCGTTCTTCAGCCGCAAAGGATGGTGGCAGGTCAAGAGGGTCGAACACGCCAGCTAAGGTTTCCAGCAGATCGGGCAAGTCGTCAGGACGATCCGAAAGCCAATAGCCAACGACATAGGCGTTTGTCCATGCATTCGTATGCCGGTCCGCCGCACGTGCATTACCACCCACGGCGTTCAGCCATGCAAGATGTTCAGTGTAATGCGCGCGTGGACCTTGGCCAGACGGGTAGGGGAACATTACAGTGACGTCGACGGATTTCCGGTCCGGTATATGGCTTACAAATATACCGTCATCGCGATTTGAAGTCACAATAGAAGTGATGGAAAGGGCGGCAACCAAAATTAACCCCAAGAGAAGGGGCATCTTTCCAGGAAATGGCTTGGCGAGGTGTTTGAGCGGGACTGTTGCTCTTGTAAAAAACTGACTGAGAAACATGCCCATACGATCCACGCAAGATGACAGTTACTGTAAAATCTTCACTATTTGACACTGTAAAGGGATCTAGGAGCCCGACCTGCATTCTTTCGACACCCATCCT
Organism: Yoonia sp.; assembly: GCF_046292185.1. Lineage (GTDB taxonomy): Bacteria > Pseudomonadota > Alphaproteobacteria > Rhodobacterales > Rhodobacteraceae > Yoonia. The sequence continues at coordinate 42,916 of NZ_JBKBQY010000012.1, read as the reverse complement.
GCACAATGCAACTTAAGCGGGAAATATATCTGGCGTCAATGCCTTGGATTCCTTTCCGGCACAGAATTCGGACGGATTGCGGATCTTGCTTAGGCAAGGATCTGACAAGTAAGGCTTACTAGGCGGAAAATCGCCACAACCCAAAACACGACCTCTTTATATCCGGCGTTTAACGCTGCTCCTGATATTAAGGCGTCAGACCGCGACGCAGCCCCTGAAAATCAGGTAGGCGCTCTGCGGCTCGAAAGGACGTTTCATGAAATCTTTAGCCCTTACTGTCGCTTCGGCGATCGCGTTGACTGCTGCCGCACCCTCATTTGCTCAATCGACCGAAGCCCGTGCCGGCGCCGAAATCTCGGCGCGCGTCAGCCCGAGCGAATTTGCCCCATCCGTCGGCGTGTTGGAACTCAACCAACCTGTCGTCATTGAAGGCTGCTTGGAAGACGTAAGCTGGTGCCAGATCAGTTTTGATGGTCAAACCGCTTGGGCCTCGGCTGAGTATCTCTATGTCGAGGAAGACGCGACACCCGTTGCCCTAGTCAACCGCCCCGGCAGCCTGTCTTTGCAGACAGTCACTGTGCCTGACGACGATGCGACGCAAAGCGAACAGAACACCGCTGCTGCAGTCGGTGCGACCTTGGGCTCGCTGATCGCCTTTGCCGCAGGTGGTCCGGTTGGGGGCATCATCGCCGGGGGTATGCTGGGCACTGCGGCGGGTGTCGCGTCGGTCGAGCCATCGGAACAGACCCTGGTCTATGTCACTGCCAACCCGGTCGAGACGATCTATCTGAACGGTGAAGTGGCCGTGGGTGCGGGCGTGCCGACAGAAGTCGTGGCTTACGACGTGCCTGATCAGCCGGAATTCCGGTATCTGACTGTGAATAATCAAACGGTTCTTATCGACGCTGAAACCGGAACGATTGTGCGCGTCCTGCGTTAAGGCCGCGCAGTCGGCTGTCTGGTCCGGTCTCATACCGGGCCAGACATGCAGACCGGGCAAACCGGGCTGCGGTGCGGATTATTTGCGCCGGGGCCCCACAGCAATAACTGAAATGGCCCGCGTATGCGGGTCGATGCGTTGTAAAGACAGACCAGAAGGAAAGAACATGGACGAAATAAAGGTCGAAAAGACACCAACCTCAACACATACGACAATCAACCGGACAGAGGCTGCGCCGTCGGGCTCTGGCTCTATGATCTGGTTCATTGTCGGTGGCTTGCTGGTGGCAGTTATCGTCGTTGCCTACTTTGTCATGGGTGACGGCATGCCGACGACGAATGCATCCGCGCCAACCGGCGGCGATGTGTCGGTGAATGTCGAAACGGCGCCAGCGCCCGCAGCCGAGGCAACACCAGAGGCGGCACCCGCAGAAACCGCACCGGAGCCTGCTCCTGTCGTAGAGTGATGTTTTTCGCTGCGTCTCCGCTCGGGGACCTCGCCCGATAAACCGGACAACGGCTTTTCCAAAGCGGCCTTGAGTCGCGCGCGTCGCCGCAGGCTTTTCCTGCAGCATTGCGCGCGACCTATATATCAGGCGGGGTATCTGAATGAGGCCGCTATGTCTGTCGCCGGATTACCGTCATTCTCGAGCGCAAAAACATCGCCCCCGTTTCGCAACGTATAGATGATGGCACGGTCGATCAGGTCCTCTGGACCGTCAGCGGCAGCCTCAGCGGTCTGAGCTTCCGGATCAAAATGCCCGGGCACGCGGGCGTCGTTTTTCACAAAAAGATGTGCCACACGGCCGGCAGCGGCCGCTGTGACAATTTCTAAAGGATCGGTGCTGGCCTCATGGTCGTCGCGGCCCAGCGACATCGCCACCTTGTCCCAAGCTTCGTCAAGCCTCTGTTCGACCGCATCATCAAGACATGCGGAGGCAGCAGCAGCCAGATCCTTTTCATCAAGACTGCCGGGATGTTGTGTTACCCCACCGGACACAAGAAACGGATAGTCAGTGCTGGCATGCAGCATGCCATAAAGTCGTTCGTCCGCGACAATGACCAAAGGGAGGTTGGTGCCGCTCAGGTGGTTTTGTACCGCATTGATCACCCCGTTGGCATAGCCGCGCATATCCTGTTCGTGATCTTCGCGCCAATCATGCCCGCCCATGCTGTGATGTGGAACGCCTGCCGGGCCCGCCGGACCGGACGGGCTTGCCGGGCCACCCTTGTAAGATGCGGGAATGCCGGAATCCTCGCGCCCGTGGATGTTGCCCTTCTCCTGCTGATCGGTAAACTGGCTGATATCGGACAGCGCGGAGGGCATGTCCGGCACCTGTTGTTCCTCTAGCGCGCCGCCGGTTGCAAGGTAAAGACTAGCTTGTTCGCTGCTGACGACCAGCACCGCATGAGCGGGGGTCTGCGTCAGATGACCTAAAAGCGGCGCAATGCGAAAGTATGTTCCGACACGAACACCAATGTCGTCGAAACGGGCATCGACGACATGTGTCATATCCGGGGCGATGAAGACGGCGACCCGCCGGTCATGCCCGCCCGCAACATCGCCATATCCCAGCAGCGCTATGCGTTCCTTTACCGATGAAACAGCGTCTGGCTCCACGCCTGCCTCTAGCTGTGCGATGACTTCTGTCGCCTCGGCCTTTGCATTCTTGAGCGCGATGCGGATCTGATCGTGATCGCCGCCGCCCGCTGACATCTCCATATAAAGGCTAACGCATAATGGCGCTTCGCAGGCTGCCAGTTCCCGAAACAAGCGTGGAGTGAGGGTTTGCATGACGCGGTACTTTCTTTTTTCTGTTGGAAAACCGGTAGGGCGGGCCAGAGCCCCTTTGTCTCGCCGTTGGCCGACGCGGCAAAGGGTCCACAAGTGGAAGGCGTGCGTCGACAGCGGTACATATGCCAGACGCGCACGCCTTTTCTGATTGACCGTCGATTACCGCTTGGCCTCGGTATCGTCGGATTTTGCCCGGTCAAAGAACGCAAGTGTCAGATTTGGCATATGCTCTTTGAGCCAATCAGCCATTGCCTCTTCTTCTCGGCAGATCTCATTGCAAAGCTGCGCGGTCTGCGTATCGCCTTCTGCCTCGGCGGCAGCGGCGAGAATACGGTAAGAGGCGATTTCCATTGCCTCAAAGGAATAGCTGGCCAGCGTGCCCTTGACGACTTCATCGCCCGCAAACACGCCCCCAAGGTTCTGCATCATTGCTGTGAATTTCGCGGATGCGTCCTTCAGGCCAGAGGTGGATGTGCCGCGCCGTTCCATACACGCCTCAAGCCGTTCACGCTGGCTTGTCGTTTCTTCGAGATGGGTTTTCATGCGTGCAGCAAGTGCGGGGTAATGGCGGATACGGTTGATCTGACCTTCGAGGATCGTTTCAGCCTGCGCTTCCATTGCATGTGCATCGCGCAGCCATTGGTCAACATATTTACGGGTCTCGGGCATTTTGGCTTCTCCTGAAATTAGGGGTCGGTTTGTTCCGGTTCAAACCCGTGGGTCCAGCAGATGTTCCAACCCAGAACCGGGGTCATCGCGCAGGTCCTCAGACAAGTATTCCCGCGTCGGTCGCCGTTTGGTCGCACAAGGCTGCCTCTGCTCTGCGCCGGGTACTCTGGCCGTGTCTTAGCTTCGCCTTGCGGACGCGTCGAACGCCCTTGCCGTCAAGCCGCCTAGAATCGCCCCACCCGCCATCGCAGCCATCGACAGAACGACAGAGCGGTCCGACAGCGCAAGCTCCCATCCGGGTGAAAGTCGGCGAGGCAGAAGGCCATAGTCGAGCACCCCCGCAATAGCCCCCATGACAACCCCGTCTTTGATAATGTCGCGCGACGCTGGGCTTGTGCCCTGAAGATGCGCACCCAACAGCCCGCCCCACATGCACCCTGCAGCGATGTTAGTTGCCGCACCCAGGCCGGTATGACTGAGGTCCGGATCGCCATGTCGGATCGCATCACCTCCGTGCAGCCAATGGCTCGACGCGCTGACTGGGGCCAGCACGGGGCGCCCCTCTGTTTTGGCACATGCCATGATCGCGGCAAGTGAACCAAGTGCAGCACCTGCCCCACAGAATAGAATGTATTTTTGTGACATGTCTCATTTCCTTTCCGGTTAACCTCTAGTTCTTGAAGTCCACGCGCGCGCGGCGCGGCGGGTTTGGTTGCTCAAACCTGCGTCCAGCTGAGGCAGCCGACAGCGACTGGCCCGCTGCCGACCAACAAGGCACCGTGCCGATAAAACGCTGATGGGCTTGCATCCGGGCCGAGCGCGATAAGCCAGACCATTTCGCTCTTATCCGTCCAGATCAGGCGGCCATCCACAGAGTCGGTGGCGGCGACGATGTCGGCAAAGGAAACACCAGGGCGAAAAACCACGAGGGTTCTGTTTTCATCATCCCGGTTCACGGGCGGCACGGCAGCGACGGGTCCGGCAATGAGAACGCTCAGGATCAGCGCGCCTGCGGCCACCTTGCTGCCGCGTGGTCCCTCGGGCCCGCCCCCGTCACCGGGCGGCTTTCTGCGTAGCAAATAGAAACCCGCTGCCAAGGGCAGAACCCCAAAAAGCATCAACCATCCCATGTCCCAAAAAAGCGGGTTCTGGACGTCCATCCGGATACGGTGAAGTTGTAACCCCCAATGTACGACAACGGCATCCAGCCAATGCCACGCGCCAAATCCGAGCACGGCCCATCCGAGCACCGTCCGGCTTGCGATACGAGGCTTAAGGGCCCGATTGTTCGACAGAACCAGCCACAGGCCTAAGATTGCGACGATATAATTTAAAACGTGAAAGGCGCCATCTGCAAGAATCTGAAAACGTAGATCTGAAACTGTCTCTGTGGGGGCGACCCCGCTTAGCAGATGATGCCATTGCAAGACCTGATGCAGCAAAATCCCGTCAAAGAATCCGCCAAGTGCAACGCCCATCAGGAATGCGCCCCAAATAAGCCGCGAGGCGCCTTGCTGATGGTCGGGATGCTTCATCCTCCGCTCCTTTTTTTTGTGGGCGCTGACCGGATAAAACACGCAGTGCGAATGATTGTTCCAGAGGACAGCCAGCATACCCGCAGGGGCAGGGGATTCCACGTCAGGTGAAGCGCTGGCCGCTCAGGAGTTTCGAAAACTGTTCTCGGGTCTGGCGCGGCCGTATCTGCTGGGTAAGTATGTCTTTCGCGCTGAAATTATTGCCCTTCGCATCGCGTTCTGAATTGAAAGTCTTGCTTGCACCGACAACACGGTCCAGCTGCCCGGAAATGGCCACCACGGTGATTGTCACCGTATCGATGTCGTCGCTTTTCCAGTCTTCTTCCAGCCTGATGCGCGCGCGGCTTACCAGATCATCAAGAGACCCGATATCCACGGTTTGACCGGGCTGCAAAGTGCCACGATTAGTGCGGGCGAGTGGATCTTCGATATCGTTTTCGGAAATCTCATCGCGATCGGTAATCCTGGTACGCGAAGCATGGCCCTTGCTCGACAGCTCAGCAATGATCGCCTGAACATAAATTGCGGTAGCACCCAAATTAGTCACAAGACAGCGGGAGCGCGCGCCTTGGGCAGCGCCCAGATCGATGTGGATGACATTGCGGCCTTGGCGTAGATGGCTCATCAGAAAGACCTGTAGATAAACCGTCCAGATCAGCACCATTGTCGCGTTAAGGAACGCGTTCACAAACTCGATATGATTCATCAAAAAGGCGAGCATGGCTATCCTCGTACCAATAGGCTTACCCCTATAATCCGCATCTGCCGGCGCGGGTTCCGTCCAGGCAGGATCAGATCGTCAATCGTCAGCAGGTAAGCGCAGGTCAGCCACCTCTTTCGCTGAAATCAGGTCGGTGCCACAAAAGCTATCCGCGCCAAGACAACACTTGCGGATGGATCGGGGCTGGCCGCGATCGGCATGGCGATCCCTTCGTGTCTGTCGGCAATGGCGAGGCTGAAAGCCACGCCATTGCCGCTTTGATTACAGCCCGTAGGGATAACCGTAATGCCCATGCAGTCGACGACCGTATTCCGGATCGCCCCAAGGTTCTTCGTTGGCTCCATAATTCGGCGCGTTTTCCAGCTGCTCCCGTGTGATGTCGACAAGGTAGCCGCCAAGCTCAACGTCATAGGTCAGCGCATCCCACGGCAGCGGGTGATAACGTTCGCCGATACCCAGAAAGCCGCCGAATGACATCACAGCGTAGGACGCTTTGCCTGAGACTTTGTCGACCATGAAGTTCTGGACAGTGCCGATCTTTTCCCGGTCCGGGCCAAAGACGGCTGTACCTTCAACCCGATCAGAGGCGATCAGGCGGTCGGACTCATTCAGGAACGGGTCTTGTCCATTGTTTTCGGGCAGTTCATTGTCAGTGATGTTCATAGCATTTCCTTTCCTGCTGTTTCAACAAGCAGGCTGAAGGGGTGTTCCAAAACTTTTTTTTCGTGTCAGCCATCGCCCGCGCCGTAGCTGCATCCGGCGGTGACTTCGCTTTGGCGAGCCGCCCTTTCACCGGCAACGTTTGCTGCGCGTCAAAGTGGGTTCATTTTCCGACGACTGGACACAGCAGGGTGTAATGAACATAACCCGGCGCTTGCAGGTGCTGGTAAATTTGCAGGGTGCGGAGCGCTGCCAAAGCGTGAATGAAGATCTGAGCGGCTTGCGCGCCGGAAAGTCGTGTGTCGGTATTGCCGGGTCTGACGAGCACCACGATCTCTGATCCGGGGATCAATGATGAATTGATGCACCGCGCCAGATCGCGCAATGCTTTCGCGCTCAGATGGTGAAGCGTCTCTGACAGGACAATCAGATCGGCTTGCCTGCGGGGCCAACGATGCGGAACCGAAACCTGCCTCAGGCCAACGTTGTTGCAGTGGGCAAGGCGCGTCTTGGCCCTTTCAATCGCTGTTGATGACAGGTCGATCCCAAGGAACCTGTCGCAGCGCGCCTGCAATAGCGCGCTGAGAGTACCGACTGCGCAGCCGACTTCGATTACGCTGACGTAATGAGGCTTGGTAAGCCGGGCGAGGATGGCGTCGGATTTCGCTTGTGCCGCGCTAAAGGTGTGGCTCAAGGGACCGGCTTCTACGGGACCTAGTAAGGCGAATTGTTCCATGCGATTATTCTGATTATGTGAACGTTTGAAGATGTGCTTCACAGTGCCGCAGAAGGTGATCTTTCGTGCCGCTGCCACCCTGCGGATCAGGGTCACCGCGAAAGCGGACGCCCGCTGTTTTGCAGCACCTTAAATACCAGGCGCGGGCATTACCTAGAGGCTGCGAACCTGTTCAAGGAAACAGGAGGCTGGCGCGGATGCTGCATTGGCCATCTCGGTTGCTTCAACGTCGAAAATCCAGCTCTTGCTCGCGCCTGGAAAAGCGGTGCGCCGGCAATGACAGCAAATTCCCGTCCATGTGACATCTGAGAGAAGGAAGCTCACGTGCTGCATCGCTGTGCCGGATCGGCATGCGTTTCAGGCCGGGATGAGTGTTCTCAAGTGCCTGCCAGAACCTTCCGAACGTGTAGTAATTCTCCGCATGCGGGACAGGACCAGCCCCGAGCAAGCGCTGCGCGATGCGTCGACATTCCTCTGCGTTTGGCCAGACCGCCCGCAATTCGCCTTTCGCCCGATACCGGGTCGCCAAAGCATGGGCACGTTCCAGCCACGGGTCACAGTAAGGGTCAATTGCGACACAGCGTTCCTGCAATGTACTGGCCATGCCGCCCGCAGTGCGCCCGTTAAGCCGACATGACGTGATGACCTCGGGACGGCTCGCATGCCGGATTCGTAAATCAAGTGCTTCTGCCTGAAGCGCAAGTTCGCGGTCTTCGGATACCTGATGCCAAGGGATACCGCCAAGCCGACGCAGTGCTTCTGCCGAAAGCGCGATGCTGGCCCCTGATGGTGTCCGGTGGTTCGGGTCGGGGTCATGTGGCAAGGGATCGAGGCGGTTGGCCAAGCGGATCGCAGCGGATCTGTAATCCTCCTCGATCGTGCCATGCTTTGCCAGATGGGGCGCAAGCTGTGCGAGTTCGGCCGGGTCGGGGACAATGGTCCCGAAGACGATGTCAGCGGATGACAGTTCTGCCAGATTTGCTGTGACCCAATCCGGTTTAACCCGACTGTCGGCATCTGTCGTCAGCAGGATTTCCGGTGCGTTGGTCATCCGCTGCGATAACCGGCAGCCTAAGTCACGTGCGCGCCCTACGCCGCCGGTGCCCGATGGAAACCGCAGATCAACGATAAGGTTGCCCAGCCGCCGTTCTTGCAGCACACTCGCAGCCTTTTTTGCGGTGTCATCCTGCGTATCATTGACGCAAAGGACGACGCCCGCTGTCATCTGCGACTGTTCAATCGCATCAGCGACCGCGTGAAGGCAGGCCTCTATGCGGGCGGATTCGTCTCTCGCCGGGATGATGATGGCGGCATCCCAAGGCGCCCCCGCCTGCCATCCATAAATGTTTTTCAGGACCGGCGCGGGTGGACGGTTTTCATTCATGATATGCGATCCCAGAACCGCAGCGCGCCGCATGCCTGAACGAAAGGGGCGGCGTCGCCGACGTCGGACAGGATGAACATGCCTGCATCAGGATCATCCTGCGCTGACAGTACCAAGGATTCCGCCGCGGCCGAAAATGCGATGAACTTTGCATGTGCCACTGCGTCAGCAACAAAATTGCGCACCGGGTGCATGGATTGCAGGTTTTCCACCTCGGCTTCCGTCGCCAGGATTGCCACCGCATCAAACAGCACGGATGGCGCACCGTCGATGATGTGATCCGCAGGAACCTTCTGACCTTGCGCGGTGGTGATGCCGCCGATCTTGGTCGCAATTAGCGCAACCATCGCACCTTCCTCGGTGAACGACTGCATCAGCGCATCCAGCAGATCGCCATCAATCCCGTCAGTAACCAGCACGCCAAGTTTGCGCCCCTTGAAACTATCCGGCCCGTTTTTGAGGATCGACAAGGCATCAGAGGGTTTGAGACCATGGTCCGGCTGCACCGCTGGTGCATGCGCGGAGGGTACTTCGGCCATGCCAAGCCCGGTTGCAACTTTTTCAGCCAAGGCAGTATCGATGTTTGGCAGATGAGCGACCAGCCGTTCCCGGATCTGGGGTGTTTCAACCTTGGATAATTCGAACACCAGCGCATCGGCGATATGGTCCTGTTCGATACTCGTCTGACTGATGTAGAATTGCCGGGCCTGACTGTAATGGTCGGCAAAGCTTTCGGGCCGGATCTTGCGCTTTTCGCCAGAGATTTCCTCTGGAAAGCTGCGGTGCCCGCGCTGCGGATCGGCACGTGGCCCGCCCTTTTCCCAGCTATTGGGTTCATAATTTGCCCGGCCGCTGGGGCCGCGGGTCTGCATATGCCCGTCCTGCTGGAAGTGATGCATAGGACAGCGCGGCGCATTGATCGGGATCTGGGTGAAATTTGGTCCGCCCAACCGTTTCAGCTGGGTATCCAGATAGGAAAAATTGCGCCCCTGCAAAAGTGGGTCATTGGTGAAATCCACCCCCGGCACGATGTTCTGGGTGCAAAAGGCGACCTGTTCGGTTTCGGTAAAGAAATTATCGACATTGCGGTTCAGCACAAGCCGCCCGACGATCTGCAAAGGTACCTCTTCTTCGGGGATGATCTTGGTCGGGTCCAGCACATCAAAATCGAACGCATCGGCAAAATCGTCATCGAACAACTGCACTGCCAGGTCCCATTCGGGGTAATCGCCTGTCTCGATCGCGGTCCACAGATCGCGTCGGTGAAAATCGGGGTCAGCGCCGTTGATCTTGACCGCTTCGTCCCAAAGCACGGATTGCAGACCCTGACGTGGTTTCCAGTGGAATTTGACAAAAGTGCCCTTGCCCTCGGGATTCACGAAACGAAAGCTGTGGACGCCAAAGCCTTCCATGAACCGGAACGACCGGGGGATCGCACGGTCCGACATCTGCCACATGACCATGTGCATCGCCTCTGGCATGAGCGAGATGAAATCCCAGAAATTGTCATGCGCGGATTGCGCTTGGGGAAAGCCACGGTCGGGTTCATCCTTGACCGAATGGATCAGATCAGGGAATTTGATCGCATCCTGAATGAAGAACACTGGGATGTTGTTGCCTACGATATCCCAATTGCCTTCTTGGGTATAAAGCTTGACGGCAAAGCCGCGCACGTCGCGGGCAAGGTCCATGGACCCTTTGTTTCCCGCAACGGTGGAGAACCGGACGAAGGCCGGCACCCGCTCGCCCTCTTGCTGAAAGAGGCTGGCGGCAGTGACATCCGGCAGGGCTTTGGTGGTTTCGAAATATCCATGTGCGCCGTAGCCGCGTGCATGGACAACGCGTTCGGGGATTCTTTCGTGGTCAAAGTGAAAGATCTTTTCGCGCATTGCGAAATCTTCCAGCAAGCCTGCACCGCGCGGTCCGGCGCGCAAGGAATTCTGGTTGTCTGAAACCGGTGTCCCGTTGGCCGTGGTCAGATACTGGTCCTGATCAGGCTGTTGATGCGTTTCCCCACCGTTCCCCCGTATTTGCCCACGTGTGGTCGTTTTTTCGTCAGACTGCGTTTCAATAGTCGGATGAAAATTTGGTGTTCGCTCGGGCATGAAAATTTCCTTTATATTTATCTGTCAGCCGCCCACAGCGCACGTCGATGATCCGTGGAAATTGCTTCGGGCTTGTCGTGTTACGGTCATGAGGTGAACTTTATCTGGGCATCGTGGCACTTGGACCAAACCGCCGCGGACATTGCCGGCCTGATGGGTGCGACACATGAACAAGCCTGGGGTAGGAATGTTCCAACCCAAGAGCGGTTTCGTCAGCGCTACCTTTTCTGGGAAACAATTTTGCGGTTTGCCGCGTTGATCGGCACCTGCCCGAGCAAAGAAAAGGAACAATCGTGTCCCATGACCCTTCGCCCCCACACGACCTGCGGGCTGCGCAGACCGCGTTCTTTCTGGATGTCGATGGCACGCTGGCTGAGATCGTGACTGATCCGCAAAGCGCACGTGTTGCCCGACCAGTTCTGGACATCCTTGACCGGCTTTATGCGCAGTCGGGTGGCGCGCTGGCGCTTATTTCGGGTCGCTCAATTGACCAGATTGACCGGATCCTTTCGCCTTTGCGCCTGCCTGCGGTAGGGGTCCACGGACTTGAACGGCGACTGGGCGAAGACTTCGTGACACGGGCGGAATACAGCGAGGCCACTTATGCAGATCTGGTCGCTTCAGTCACCGAATTTGCGCAGAGCCGTCCGGGCCTGCAGGCAGAACCCAAGCCCGGCGCAATTGCCCTGCATTTTCGCAACCGCCCCGAACTGGCGGACACGTGCCAACAATTCATGAGAGAACAGGCCGCCGCGGATCAGCAGATCACCTTGATGACCGGTAAGATGGTGCTTGAACTGATCCTTGGGCGGCAAACGAAGGGTGATGCCGTCGCAAGCCTGATGCAGGCGCTACCCTTCGCAGGTCGGCTTGCGTTCTTTGCGGGCGATGACGTCACTGATGAATCTGCGTTCCGATATGTGAATCAGCAGGATGGCGTTTCACTGAAGATTGGTGATGGCGTCACCTGTGCCCGACATCGCCTGCAAGACCCTGGTGCCTTCGCGCACTATCTGGGTAAATTGGTCGATTGACGGTCACCTGCGAGGGAACATTTGCCCCCTGATCTAGTTGATCATTGTGAAATCAGCAGCAGGTTTTTGCAATGACCCTCCATCCCGCTCCTCCGCCTATTCCCGCAGCGTCATACGACTGGACTAATGACGAGGACCTTTCGTCTTGTTTATCGAACGAAGGCAGCCAGCCCCGTCTTGTGGTCGTGTCGAACCGCGTGGCGGACCTGAGCGCCTCTGTGCAATCGGGTGGCCTGGCAGTCGGTCTGGCAGATGCGATCAGACAGCAGGGTGGCATGTGGTTCGGGTGGGACGGCAAGCGCGAGGGTCAGACCGGCGGGCCGATGCAGGTCAGCGAACATGGGTCTGTCACCTGCGTTGGGATACCGATCTCACCGGAAGATTTCACCGAGTATTATGCCGAATATGCCAACGGGCTTTTATGGCCGTTATTCCATTACAGGCTGGATCTGGTGCACATCAGCACCAACGCCTTCGAGGGGTATCTGCGCGTGAACGAGGCGTTTGCCCGCCAGTTGATGCCGATGCTACAGCCGGATGACACAATCTGGATTCATGATTATCATCTGATCCCGCTTGCGGGCATCCTGCGTAGACTGGGATGCAGACAGAAGATCGGGTTTTTTCTGCATATCCCATTTCCGCCGCCGGAGTTGCTGTCCGCCACACCGGATCATGACGCGCTGATCGAGGGGCTGCTGGCCTATGACCTGCTGGGCTTCCAGACACATACAGATGTGAACAACCTTAAATCCTATCTGGCGGCCCATAAACCCGACGCTGTGGTGGGGCAGGACGTCATACGCACGGGGCAAAAGCGGTTGCGCGTCGGCCGCTTTCCGATCGGCATTGATGCTGCCGAATTTGGCAAGCTCGCACGTGAGACGAGCCCCGAGGCGCTTTTGGCAAAGACGCCGGTGGAAACGCCGGCATTGCAGCGTATCTTGGGCGTTGACCGGCTGGATTATTCAAAAGGACTGCCGGAACGGTTCAAGGCTTTCGATGAACTTTTGCTGTCGCATCCCGAGCTTGGCAAGCATGTCAATTTTGTGCAGATCACGCCGCCTTCGCGCGGAGAAGTCGACGCCTATGCCGATATCCGCGCCGAGCTTGAGCAACTGGCCGGGGCGATCAACGGTCGTTTTGCCGATATTGATTGGACGCCGCTGCAACATATCTGTCGGCCGTTGCCGCGCGATTTGATAGCGCCGCTGATGCGCCACAGCCATATCGGTTTTGTGACCCCCCTGCGTGACGGCATGAATCTGGTCGCTAAGGAATATGTCGCTGCGCAGGACCCTGATGATCCTGGCGTCTTGATCCTGTCACAATTCGCTGGCGCCGCCGAGGAAATGCAAGAGGCCCTGATCGTCAATCCCTACGATACCGACGACATGGCAAAGCAGCTTTACCGCGGGCTGACGATGCCGCTGGAGGAAAGACGTGCACGTCACGCAGCGCTTTTGTCCCGTGTGACCGATTTCGGGGCAAAGGAATGGGCCGCAGCGTTCCTGAAAGAACTGGCGCGGTCGATCTGACGGTCGCGACCAGTGTTGGGCGCGAGGTTGCCAGGCTGGAACAACCTGACGCAGGCCGAGGTTGTCAGCGCATCTTTAACCATAAAGGAAAGAAGTCTTATGACATCGCTTCCAGAGAACGCTGACAACAAGCCACAAAACCTTCCCGAAAATCAACATTTGCGCCACGAGGAAAAAGATGTCGTCGATCAACGCCAGCAGCAGATTGATCCGGCAGGCCAGCATCGCGAGGATGTGAATCCTGATGCTGATGCCTCGACGAAACAACCAGGCGCGCTTTGGAAGGGCGCGCAAGGCTACAGCGACGTTTCCACGACGACCCGATCCCGTGCGAAATCATATCCACGGCCACCGTTTCCGGAGCAGACGCAGACACTGCCCGGCAGCTTTACACGGATGGACCCCCGGCCTGATCACGGCGAACGTTCCTGGCGCGGATCAGGTCGGTTGAAAGGGCATGTGGCCCTGATTACTGGCGGCGACAGCGGAATCGGTCGTGCCGTCGCGATCGCCTATGCCCGTGAAGGCGCCCATGTCGCGATCAGCTATCTTGATGAAAGCGAGGATGCCAAGGATACTGAGAGCATGATCCTGGAATGCGGCCAGCAATGCTTGCTTTTGCCGGGCGATATCTCTGACCCTGAACATTGTCGCGCCATCGTCGCCGCTGTGGTCGAGGAATTCGGCCGCGTAGATATCTTGGTGAACAACGCTGCGCATCAGCAACTTTTCAACGAAATTGACGAGATATCGGACGTTGAATGGCAGCGCACCTTTGCGATCAACATTCATGCGATGTTTTATCTCAGCAAGGCAGCAGCTAAGCATATGAAGGACGGCGGGTCGATCATCAATACCGCGTCCATCAATTCTGATCAGCCGAACCCAGGGTTGCTGGCCTATGCGACCACAAAAGGTGCGGTTCAGAATTTCACCGCAGGTCTGGCACAAATGCTTGCCGGAGATGGTGTCAGGGTCAACTGCGTGGCTCCCGGCCCGGTCTGGACACCATTGATTCCGGGCAGCTTTGCCGCAGAAAAAGTCTCTGAATTTGGGGCGAGCTATCCGATGGGTCGCCCCGCCCAGCCGGTGGAACTTGCCTCGGCATATGTGATGCTGGCCGAGCCGATGTCGAGCTATGTGTCGGGCGCGACAATCGCGGTGACAGGCGGCAAGCCAATGATCTGATTGCCGCGGGCGGTTATGGATAGACCATGATTAGCACGGCCAGAGCGATGAGGGCGATGATCGCCACAGTCACCAGCCCGGACAGGCCCGGCCCGGAAGGCGCGATTTCCGGGTCGGGCGTCGACGCGGGGGACGCGCTGTCGACGCCCGGCACCTTGACGCTGTCGGATCGGGCAGTGCGCGTCGCGTCATTGTTGGTGGGGTCAGCATCGTGGATGCCGCGATCTTCACGCACTGGCGCTGGCGCTAACGGGTCGCGCGCCGCGCCGTCATCCACAGGCGGCGGCATGTCCGGTGCCTCGGGGCGTGCCAGTTCGTCACGCCCCTCTGCGGCGTCAATATCAATACCAAATCTTGCGGTTGCCTGCGCTTTTCGGGTCGGGTCTGCCATGTCTTGTCCTCCTCAATGTTCTGGCCAAACAGAGTAGGAGAGAAATTGTTCCCATGCTGGCGTTTTCCAACCGGATACATGGCCGGCAGATATCGGGTCTCAGCCATCCGATTTGTAGACACGCACCCCCGCCGCAGCGGAGATGCGCAACCTATCGCAGTGTTAAAGGTCGGCTTCGCCTTCGGCCTCAACTTCCGTGTCAAAGTCCATATCTGCGCCGTTGTCGTCTACGACCAGAGTCGCCTCGATTTCAGCGCCAGGCTGGACCACGGCTGCGACCACGTCCTCGACGCTATGGCCTTCGTCTTCCAGCGCCGTTAGCAACGTTTCGTTACCTTCGATCGCCGCATGCAGGTTTTCCCGATCAGCCTCGAATCCCGGCATCACCTGATCCAGGATCGGTGCGGTCGGGTCGTCAGCATCACGAAGCTCTGAAAGCGTGACCACCCGGATTTCGGCGTCGGGCGACAGGCCGGAAAACTGTGTTTCCCAATCCAGTTCACCCGTCGTCCCTAGGCTAAGGTTGTTGATGATGTCACGGTTGTCATCAAGCTGATCCATCATACCCTCCTGCGTGGTCATGTCGGTGCCAACCGGGGCATCCTCGCCCGGCAGCGGTGTCGGTTCGGCCCCCACTGGTGCGTCATCGCCGGGCAGCGGCGTCGGTTCCGTATCCATTGGCGCTTCATCGCCGGGTAGCGGTGTCGGCTCAGTGCCCGGATCGGGAGTGGTCGTCTGGCCGATAGCCATGGGCGACGTGGACGCCATGAGAAAGGCGGCGAGTACGAGTCCATTTGTCTTGGTCATGATAGTCTCCTTTGGTTTACGAAAGGACCTTGTGGTCCCTGCGCCCTTCAACAAGGGCCTTTTCTCGATGTTCCAGAGGGGTCTCGCCACGCCGGAGGATAGGAGGAACCTTGCCGGTTTCTTGAAACAAAGCCTTCCGAGCTTCACGTTACGATCTCAGACGGAGCATGCGAATTCCTTGCGTAATTGCGGCCGGAACATCGGGTCCTGATGCTGGTTGGGGTCCGTGCGCAGGCAATCCCGCTTTGTGCAAACGCGAATGGAGTAGAAATTATGGGTTTGTTTTCAAAAGATATTCAAACGATGGACGATCTATATCTGCACACGCTCGAAGATATCTATTATGCAGAGCAGCAGATCGAGAAAGCGCTGCACAAAATGATCGACAAGGCATCAGACGGCGCGTTGAAAGAAGCGTTTGAAAAGCACCTGCAGGAAACCAAAGATCAGCTTCAGCGTCTGGAAGACGTATTCTCCATACTCGACAAAAAGCCGAAAGGCGTGAACTGCCCGGCGATTGACGGGATCATCAAGGAAGCTGACGAACTTTCAAAAGAAATCGGCGACGAAAAGGTTCTGGACGCCGCATTAGCCGCTGCCGCGCAGGCGGTCGAACATTACGAAATGGCGCGCTACGGTACGCTGATCGCATGGTCGCAAGAAATGGGACGCACTGAATGTGCGGATATCCTTAAGCGGACCTTGGCCGAAGAAGAGGCCGCCGATAAGAAACTGACACAGATCGCGGAAAAGCGCCTTAACAAAGCTCCTTGATTTCCAGTGGCATCAGCCGGGCACGCCGACATCGTCCGGCTGATATCACATCGCTGGCAGGCCAAGGGCGACGGAGAAGAGCAATACGGGCCGGGGAACGCGCCTCAACCCAATTTGCGGCTTTGCTGCTCTGCTACTGCTTCCGTGGAGGCTTGCGTCGCATAGACCCGCAGGCGCGGCAGTGCGCCGGGATATTCCGCCTGCAACCAATCAATCAGTTTTTCGCGAATCTCGCAGCGTAGATCCCAAGCGATCGGCGATGTGCGCGCGCTCATCAATCCACGCAGCTTGATGGTTTCCTTATCTGCATCGGTAACTTGCAAATTGACGACGTTACCGTCCCAATAGGGCGAGGTCTTGACTAGCTCTTCTAGCTTTGCGCGCACCTTTGCCACCGGCACGGTGTAATCAAGGTGCCACGTCACTTCGCCGATAATTGACGCTGCTTCGCGGGTCCAGTTCTGGAAGGGCTGTTCGATAAAATAGGATAGGGGGACCACCATACGGCGCCAATCCCAGATGCGCACCACGACATAGGTCGCTGAAATTTCTTCGATCCAGCCCCATTCGCCTTCGACGATCACCACATCTTCCAGCCTGATTGGTTGTGTGATTGCAATTTGGATACCGGCTATCAGATTTGCCAGCACTGGTCGCCCCGCAAGGCCAAGCACAAGGCCGGCCGCACCTGCGGAGGCGAAGAGGCTGACCCCATATTGCTGCACCCCCTCAAACGTCAGTAACGCCGCAGCAGTGGTCAAAATCACCACAATAATGTCGATTGCGCGGCGCAGCACGCGGACTTGCGTCACATATTTCCGCGCAGCCAGATTGTCGTCAGTGTCGAACCGATAGCGAACGACAGACCGTTCAGTGAAAAAGTTGGTCAGCATCAGCATTGTCCACCCAATCAACACAATGATCAGAACCAGAGCGGTGTGCTGTAATCGTCCTTCCCAGATCCTGGGCAGCGCGACTTGGGGTAAGACCGCGATCAGACCGACAAGAATAAACGCCAGGCGCAACGGCGATTTGGTATGCCGCATCAGCGTTTCCGCGAGCCCGCCGCTGGTGTCAAAAATCCGCTGCACCACGCGAAAGGCCAGCCAATGCGCGGCCAGCGCCACGATCACCGCGCTGACAATGACAATAACCGGATATACAAACGCCGGCAGGTTTTCAAACAAAGCAAAAATCTCTTCTATCATCAGTACATCCAGGTTCGCCTAAAGCGCGCAGTTACTCGTTCGCGCCGTGTTGGAGCGCGCACTGACCGGGCCACCAGTGCTGCGCTCGCTCTTTGGTAGCAAACCGCCAAATTGCCATGATGTTTCAGATTGTGTCGAAATTAGCTGAGTGCGGCTGCGGTTACCCGCCAAAAAACACACGGACCCTGCACGGAATAGTATCAGGCGATGCGGGTTTTCCCTTTATTGGCGAACTAATTTGTCCGGCGGCGGAACTTCGCGTACTGCTAACGCGTTGGGTTGCTACAGCGTTTGTTCACGGAGCTCATACGATGTCGGAAGCGACCAAAATCCATAAATCTGGCGATGAGGATGCTGACGAGGTACTGAAGTATGTCCCTGCGCTGCGCGCCTATGCGCGCAGTTTGACAAAACAGCACGATGACGCCGATGATCTGGTCCAGACGACGCTACTTAAGGCGATCGCGAATATTTCCAAATTCCAACGCGGCACAAATCTTCGGGCATGGTTATTCACGATCATGCGTAACACGTTCTTGACGGACATCCGGAAACGGGCGCGGGAATTTCCAGGCAAGGCCGATTGCGCGTCGACCGTCCTTTCTTGCGCCCCCGCACATGACGAGCGTATCGCAGGGACGCGTCTTCTTCAGTGCATCGAACGGCTTCCTCGACACTATCGCGAAGCTTTGCTTCTGGTCGTGATGATCGGAGAGAGTTACGAAACGACGGCTGAGATATGCGGCTGTGCCATTGGCACTGTCAAAAGCCGCGTGAACCGGGCACGTGCGATGGTGATCGCGGATCTCGGCGCAAAGAATTTTCTCGATGTTCTTGAGGTGCGCTGACAGAGCTCCTGATTGAACCGAGGTCGAGGGTCAGCTGCTCGGCAGTGGTCGCGCTTGCGGCGAATTAGCCCTGGCTCGGTTTCTTACGCGAGCCAAAGCGACATGGAGTTGGCTTAGCCACCGCCGTTGGCGCATATGCGTGGATCTGTATCAATCAAGGCTATTCTCCGTCTCCTTGCGATCTTCCATTAGCTTTTGAAGCTGTTTTGCCAATGAACGAAGTTCGTTGGAAACCGGCTCTTGTTCAATGCGGTCCAGAAGCTGTTTCATCTCATTTTCCAGCTCGCCGCTTGATTGGTACTCGTCCTGCATTTGCAATCATTCCTTCTTTTTCGCCGCCCCTATATGATACGTGTGAAATGACAACATAGATGTTAAATATGTGCTCTTTTTTGGCATTTATGTCGCAGTATGCTCATGAGCCTGCAGGCACCCCATTCACCTACTGCATCGATCCGACCGCTATTTGGGTCGCTTTTTCACCTGCAACTTTGGGCGTCAGTTCGACTGGAATGAAAACGAAGGTTGATTGATCGCCAGGCTCCCATAGGTGGAGGATTTACGACGCCCCAGTCTTGTATGGCTATGCCTTTTTCGTTTTAGTCCTCTTCGTGTCGGTTGCTCTTGCGCTGCCATGGCCACCGCCCTTCGATCTCCACTTCCAGTGTGAAACTCAGGAAGGTGCGGATTAGAACGATAAGCCCAAGGACAGCAAGGCGCTCAGCCGTCGGCTCGACGATGACGGTGCCAACAATATCTGCGGCGATCAGAAACTCCACGCCGATCAGGATGCTTTTCGCCAATCGCGTCCGGAAAAGATCGTAGACTTTTTTGCCGCTCGAACGTCGAACAACGTTGCGCGCGGCTTCGGCCAAGGCAAAGGCAGCGCCCGCAGCAATTGCCAGCACGCCCATCACCTCAAGCGATAGCGCAATAGTATCAAGGAAAATGTTGTGTGCGTCTCCTGACATGTAATCGCTGCGGCCTGATCCCTCAGTGTTCTGTTCAGCCGACCAACCAGGCGCCCGGGCCAAGGTTCCCGGGTGCCATCTGCATGCTCAATTATCTTCCCGATCGGGAACAATTTCGTGAGGGCACGGTTCGAGGGTGGTTTCCTGCGATTTTGGAGCAAAATAAAATGCCAGATTTTACAGTCACAGTTCCTGATTTTACGATCGCCGCAATTTACATCGTTGCCGTCATGGCGATCGGATTGTGGGTCAGTCGGTCACAAAAGGATAGTAAAAGCTACCTTGGTGGCGGGGGCGTTCTGTGGCCGGTGATCGGCATTTCCATGATGTCAGCCAATTTATCTGGCACATCCTTCGTCGGTCTGGCGGGGGCCGGGTATGAACATGGTATTGCTGTGTGGAACTATGAATGGACCGCGACGCTGGTGCTGGTCTTTTTCTCGCTGTTCGTTTTGCCGTTTTACCTGCGTTCAAAGGTTAGCACGATGCCAGAGTTTCTGGAAAAACGCTATGACACCCGGTCGCGAAAGGTTTTTGCGGCTTTTTCCGTCTTTACCGCCATTGTGATCGACAGTGCCGGCGCGCTGTTCGCAGGATCACTGACCTTGAAACTGCTGTTCCCGGAAGTGCCGCTCTGGATACTGATCGCAAGTATCGCCTTTCTTGGCGGGGTCTATGTGATTTTCGGCGGCCTGAAGGCCGTTATGGTGACGGACACGATCCAGGGTGTCTTGCTGATTATCGTAGGGTTTATTATCTTTTACCTGACCTTCGCACAGATCGGCTCGTGGGAAGGCGTACGTGAAGCCGCGCCAGAGGGCGGATTTACTATCGCGCCCCCGCCTGATGACGACTTCTTTCCATGGCCCGGCATTTTTACCGGGGCGATCTGGCTTAGCTTTTATTATTGGACAACCAATCAGGTGGTGGTTCAAAAGGTTCTCGCGGCCAAGAACCTTGATCACGGGCGCTGGGGGTTGCTGCTGGCCGGTGCGATGCAGCTGCCATTTTTGTTTATTCTGGTGCTTCCCGGTGTCATGGGCCGTGATGTCTTCCCCGATATCGGTGATGCAGATCAGATCTGGCCTGCCCTGGTGTTCGGCCTGCTGCCCGAGGGGCTGCGCGGCCTCGCGTTGGCGGCGCTGGTCGCTGCGTTGATGTCCACCGTCGATTCCGTTCTTAACGGCAGCGCGTCACTTGTCGTCAATGACTTCATCAAGCCGCGCAAAAAAGATTGGGGCGAGGATAAAATGTTGATGATCAGCCGCGTTTTGGTTGGCGTCTTCATGGTACTCGCGGCGATCTGGGCACCGATCATCGGGTCTTTCGGTGGTATCGTGGAGTATTTCCAGTCGTTTCTGGGCTATATCACGATGCCGGTCGTGGTCGTCTTTCTGGGCGGTCTGTTCTGGGGGCGGCCACCGCGGCATGCGGCCTTCTGGACCTTGTCGATTGGTATTCCCATCGGTATCGCCTGCTTCACAGCTTTCGAGGCGCTGGAACTCATCGATTTGCAGTTCCTTTATGGCACTGGTCTGATGTTGCTGATGAACCTTGTGATCTTTGTGGCTATCACCTTGCGATCCGAAGCACCCGATCTGGAACCGGGTGAAAATGTCTGGAGCCGTGACAGCTGGCGGAAGGATCGCGAGGCGCTGGCCGACACCCCGCTGTGGAAATCACACCATATGTGGTCGGTCCTGCTGGTCATTGTGACGCTGGCGATGGTGATCGCGTTCATCTGATCGCAAAAAGCGTTGCTGCGGGTCTTGCATCGCACTGACCCGCAGCCGCGTTGGTCTGACGCGTGGCAGCTATCGCCAAGAATTTATAATAATCAAATACGCGTCACGACTTCCTTGGTGTCAAGCAGCATGAATCTGTCGACGTCCAGGGATTTGACTGGGGCACCATTTCCCAGCACAAATCGACGTGACGGTTTGGAGGAAGAAGAGGCCGAAAGCGTCTGTTTGACACGACCAACCTTGGATTGTTCGATGACTGATAACTGCTCGCCGGAGCGATCAACGCACAAAATAACAGAGGTGTTTTTCCAGTTATCCATTTTAATCCCCTTTCGTGGCATGCTTGTTAAGCACATCACAGAAAGGTGATTCTTGAAAAGACTTCCGGTTGTTACGTGCCAACTGGGCGGAAATTAGCTGATCCGGCGACTGGACCAAATTTTTGGAAACAAATTTCGAATTAAATTTTTGTGTTTTGATTCAGAGCGGAGCCGCCACGCCCGTAACGCCGAATTCTTATTTTATCTTCGCAGTGGCTGAATCCAATCATGTTCCACCGGGGCTTGCTCTCGCTGGCCGACCGTGCCGCTGCGAGGCAGATTTTTAGCAAATGCGCCAGGCGGTCTACATAGCGGGGCGGCCTTTAATTCGTCGGTCGAGTCGTCGCCTGATCTTCGGGGTTAAGCGGTGCGTCAACTACGTCCGCTGGCTGGTCAGTTGTTTCTCTGGTCCAGGTCCCGAGGGTGATCAGGATCAGGATGAGTAGAATGAACCCCAACGGGATCATCGCATAGAACAAGCTGCGGGGCATGCCGCGGGTCGTTTCGGGTTTCTTGGGGGGCTGTCTCATTTTATTCCTCATTTTTCCTTGAACTTTCATCGATTAACCCCGCCCGTGGCCCATTGTTCCGCGTGTGCGCCTTGCCTGCGTTCGCTTGCAGAAATCTTAGCCCTTTCAAGACCCCCAGCTTTTTGCGACCGGCGCAGGAACAATTTCCAGCCGCGTCTGGTTGTGGCGCATAATCAAGATGCGCCGCGGGCGGTAACGCTCCTTCGGTGTCCGGCGAAAGCCTGAGGAGAACCTCTGGAATGGACAGAATTTACTGTGGTCAAGCGCCCTTACCGGCAGAGCTGTGGCTCAGGTGGAACCTTGATCCCCCGCTGTTGCTGGCGTTGCTGGCCATGACATGGGTCTTTCGCCGCGAACCGGCAGGGCTGGCGGCAGTGGGTGTTCTGATCGTTGCTTTCGTCTCGCCATTATGCGCCTTGTCTTCGGCATTGTTTTCGGCACGGGTAGTGCATCATGTCCTTTTGCTGGCGGTCGCCGCACCCCTGCTTGGCTGGGCGCGTCCTTTGCGGCGTCCCATTGGGCCGGGCCTGCCCTTTGCCGTATCGACCGTCGTCTTGTGGGCGTGGCACCATCCGGCGGCCTATGATCTGGCGCTGTCGCATGTTGCCGTCTATTGGCTGATGCAGATTTCCCTGCTTGGTAGCGCTGTGTGGTTCTGGAGCACGGTTTTCAGCGATCACCGCGCGCCTGTGCTGCATGTCACCTTCATCATTGCGGCCTTTGCCCAGATGGGGATGCTGGGGGCGATCCTGACATTCACCCCGACGCCGCTTTATGCCGCGCATTTCATCGCGCCCTATGATTGGGGGCTGACGCCACTTTCGGATCAGCAGCTCGGTGGTCTGATCATGTGGGTGCCTGCGGGCATTCCCTATGCAATCGCGCTGGGTCTGCTGATCCGCCAGAACTGGGATTGGCACAAGGACAGCACCGCGTGATTGACTGGCTTATTGCTCTTATCCCGATTTTCAAGTTTGCCCATATCGCGGCATTGCTGGTTTGGTGCGGCGGTCTTTTGATCCTGCCGGTGATGTTGGCGCGCCATGATCCGTCGATTTTACCGGGGGATTATACACATATCCGTCATGCGACGCATACGATCTATACAGCCTGCGTCACGCCCGCGGCGGTGATCGCCGTGATCGCGGGCACATGGCTCATCTTTCTGCGCGAGGTGTTCGTGCCGTGGTTTTACGTGAAGTTGGTCTTTGTCGCTCTCCTGATCGCGGCGCATGCATGGATCGGGCATGTGCTGACGAAGATTGGCGAAGATCCGGACACCCATACACCACCGGAACCGGGCCTCCCTGTCCTGGCGGTGTTAGCGCCCATCATCGCAATCCTGTTTCTTGTTCTGGCCAAACCCTATCTCGGGTGGCTGGCATTTCCCGACTGGTTGCTATCCCCCCAAGGCGGTCAGTTGCCTTTTGACGTGCCCAGTCGATAATCAAAGACGAGCTTGCCGCCATGCCAACCTGTGAACATCACCATGAGAACCGACAAGGCCGACAGCAGGATGCCGTAAGGCAGGACGGCATCTTCGTATCCCCAAAGCCTGTGACCCCAGTTCGTGCCCAAAATCCCCAGAAGGGTCACAGCGATGATAAAGTGGGTCCACGCCGGCGCGCGCGCGCGGATACCCGGCACCAGCAAAAGCTCTGCTGTTCCGGAAATTCCCGCGAACATGCCGAACAAAAAACCCGTGCCAGCGGCCCAGAGCGCTGCGCGTGCCCAGAAGGAATCGCCGGTCCACCAATAAAGCGCATCGGCCCCGAATACGCAGAAGGTCAGAGCAATCGGAAACGCAACGCTCATCGCATGAATGGGATGGCCAAGAACGGCAACGCGGGACGAAGTCTGGCTGAAACCGGATTTCTGGCTGATCGGATCGATCAGTTCTTCGCCATCATCGGTAACTTCATCTGGTGCCATAACTCTACCCCTTTGCGCTGGCTGATTGCGGTCATAACGATGCTCGCGCTGAATGGTTGCGAAGGATCGACATCGACTTTGCAACCTGCCGGGCCGGCCGCGGAGGTGATCGCCACGCTGTGGTGGGTGATGTTTATCGGTGCGACGCTGATCTTTGGACTGATGATGGCGCTGCTGGTCCTTTCCTTTCGGGCGCGGCCGCAGACAGGCTCTGCCCGGCATCAGACACGTATCTGGATTGTGTCGCTCGGTCTGGGCTTTCCCGTGGTGGTCCTGTTGGCGCTGTTGGCCTACGGGCTGGTGGTCGGCGAACGGTTGCTTCCGCGCGATGATGTCGCAGTCGTGAGGGTCAGCGCCGAAGCCAGTCGCTGGACTTGGGACTTTACGTATGATGATGCGCCGGGACTGCATACCCAGAACGTGCTGCATATCCCCGCAGGGCGTCCCATCGACGTCGCCATCACGACTGCAGATGTGATCCACAGCTTCTGGGTTCCGCGCCTGGCGGGCAAACTGGATGCGATCCCCGGACGCGTCAACGTCCTGCGGATAGAGGCGGATGAACCGGGGCGCTATCAGGGCCTGAGCGCGGAATTCGCGGGCAGCGGTTATGACCATTTCTATTTCACCGTGACAGCGCATGACGCGGCAGGCTGGGCCGCCTTTATCGGAGGTGACGCAGAATGAAAGCTTTGACACGCCACCGGAAACTGAGCGCGATCTGGAAATCAGAGCAAGGCTTCAAGGGCTGGTTTTCAACCGTCAACCACACCGATCTGGGGCGGCTGTTCCTTGTGACCGCCTTTTTCTTCTTTCTGGTGGGTGGGCTTTTGGCGATGCTGATCCGGGCGCAACTGGCGACGCCACACTCGGCCTTTGCCGGGCCCGATATCTACAACCAGTTGTTCACAATGCACGGGACCATCATGATGTTCCTGTTCGCCATCCCGACCTTCGAAGGGCTGGCGATATACCTTTTGCCAAAGATACTGGGAACGCGCGATCTCGCGTTTCCGCGCCTGACCGCCTATGGCTATTGGTGCTATGTCTTTGGCGGCATGATGCTGCTGGTCTCAATGGTCTTGGGCATTGCCCCGGACGGGGGCTGGTTCATGTATCCGCCGCTGACGGGACCGATTTACTCGCCGGGCATCAACACGGATTTCTGGCTCATCGGGATCACCTTTGTCGAGATATCGGCGATCGCCGCTGCGGTCGAGATCACCGTGTCCATCCTGAAGTTCCGTGCGCCCGGCATGACGCTGGCAAGGCTGCCGATCTTTGCTTGGTATGCATTGGTTACCTCCTTGATGATCCTGACAGGGTTTCCGCCCTTGATCGTCGGATCGGTCCTGTTGGAGGTCGAACGCGCCTTTGGCTTTCCGTTTTTTCAAGCCGAACTGGGCGGGGACAGTTTGCTGTGGCAGCACCTCTTCTGGCTGTTCGGTCATCCTGAGGTATATATCATCTTCTTGCCGGCGGCGGGCGTTATCTCGATGGTGTTGCCCGTGATGTGCCGCACAACCTTGTTGGGTTATGGTTGGGTTGTCGCTTCGGTTGTGGCGCTGGCGTTCTTGTCCTTTGGGCTTTGGGTCCATCATATGTTTGCGACCGGGATTCCACATATGGGGCTGGCGTTTTTCTCGGCGGCGTCGACCTTGGTGGCGGTGCCGACCAGCGTGCAGGTCTTTGCCTGGATCGGGACGATGTGGAAGGGCAGACCGGAACTGCACCTTCCGATGCTGCATATCCTTGGATTTTTCGTGACCTTCATCATCGGTGGCCTGACGGGCGTGATGGTTGCCGTGGTGCCGTTTGACTGGCAGGCGCATGATACGGCCTTTGTGACCGCGCATCTACATTATGTGCTATTTGGCGGGTTTGTCTTTCCGATCTTGGCAGGGATCTACTATTGGCTGCCGCAGGTGACCGGGCGCCAGGGCTATTTTCATTTGGGGCGGCTGGCCTTCTCGCTGATATTCATCGGGTTCCATGTGACCTTTCTAGCGATGCATTGGGTCGGCTTGCTTGGGCAGCGGCGCCGCATCTCGACCTACGCGCCTGACGACGGGTGGTCCGTGATCAACCTGATCTCGTCGATAGGCAGCTTTGTACTGGCGATCGGGATCGCGGTCGTCATCCTTGACGCCATCCTACACGCTTTGTCACCGCGCAAGGCGCGGCGCAACCTATGGAACGCGGGCACGCTGGAATGGGCGATGATGACGCCGCCGCCTGCCTATAATTTCGCAAGCCTGCCCGAAATAACAAGCCGCAACCCGCTGAGCGCTAACCCCCGGCTTGCGACCGAACTGGCGCGTGGACACGGGTATCTCGGCACTCCCCGCAAGAACCAGCGCGAAACGCTGATGGTCGACGCAGCGAGCGGGCGACCCGAAGTGCTGGTGGTCTATCCCGGGAACACCCGCTTGCCGATCATGGTATCGGCTGTGACGGGATTGTTCTTTTTGTCGGTGCTGATCAAGGTTTACTGGATCGCCCCCATCGCCGTGGCGGGTGTGGCCGCCCTTGCCCTTCGCTGGGTCTGGGAGACGGGCAGCAAGAACGATATTGACCGGCAGCCCGTGGGACAAGGCATCAATCTGCCGCCAGCCAGCCAAGCAGGCAGGCCACCGGGTTGGTGGGGATCGCTGTTCTTGTTGATTGCCAATGCGACATTCTTTGGCTCGCTTTTGTTTGGCTTTGTCTTTCTGTGGACCATCGCGCCCGGCTGGCCGCCGCCCGTTTGGATCGACGCCTCGGTTGTAGAACTTGGCTCAGGCCTGCTGGCTGGCATCATTAGCGTCCTTGCGATTCATGTTGCCATTCGGACGAAACGCGCCGGGGGCTCCGCGATTGCGGCGCTGGTCATTGCTCTGCTCGCGACGTTGGGACTTGCAATCTGTTGCGGCACCTTGATGTGGCGGACGCCAGAGCCCACCGATCATGCTTATGCAGCCACGCTTTTTGTGCTGGGGAGCTATGGTTTGTTCCATGCGTTGCTTGCCGCGCTCATGGTGGGCCACCTGATCGCACGGGTTCTGCGCGGCTATACCTCGGGTGAGCGATGGGGAGAGTTCGCGATTGTCGGCCTTTGGGTCGATTATATCGCCATCGTCGTCGCTCTGGTTTTGCTGGTCGGGCATCTGTCGGGGTGGGTGACATGATTGATCTGGTGCGCATCCTCATCGCGCCGCTGGTCTGGCTTGCGGCATTCAGCGCGGTCTATGGCCTGCATGGACTGATTTGCGGTGTTGAACTCAGCGGCATGGTTTTCGGGGTCTCGCTGGCGCGGGCGCTTTTGGTGTTGGCCTATGGGTTTGCCGTCCTCGTGCAGATCGCGCTGGTCTGGGCTTTGTACGACAGGCGGTTCGCGTCGCCCTCGCGCTTTGTCCGCTTTGTCAGCCGGGCCACCGGATGGACCGGGCTCGTGGCAACGATCTGGTCACTCTTTCCTGTGGTCTTAACAACTTATTGCTAGCCGCTGCAGGGTGGCACGCAGGCAGTCTGTCAAGCATCTGTTGCGGCATCTGCTGGTTTACGGTTGCGCAGCCACCTCAGGACAACCTCTTCGTCGCGGGTCAACCCGCGCCGTGGCTTGTCGACGTGATGCCGGGTCGCCTTCATCTGCTGGCCCAGCTTGCCCTTTTCCCATTGGGTGATCACTGCGGGGTGGACATAACAATTGCGGCACACCGTTCTTGTGTGACCAAGATTGCCTGCCACGTCGTCAAGCACCTGGTTAAGAATGCGGGCCTGCTCTCGGTTCGCTTCTGGCGTTGGCGTGTCTTCGAGCATGGCTGCTGCCTGCACTGTTGCCCCCCATGTCCTGAAATGTTTCGAGGTGAACTGATCCCCCATTGCAGCTTGCAGATAGGCGTTCACATCATGCGAATGAATATCGCAAGCGGTGCCGTCTTCATCGAGATAGCGGAACAAGCGCTGACCGGGCAATTCCTGCAACTGGCGCACAGTATTGGCGATGCGCCGGTCAGCGATTTGAAGTGACCATTCCTGCCCGGATTTGCCTTTGAACCGGAACCGCAACTGTGTGCCTTGCAGATCAAGGTGGCGCCTGCGCAGGGTTGTCAGGCCATAGCTTTTGTTCTCCTCGGCATAGATATCATTGCCGATGCGGATCAAGGTGCGCTCAAGCAACCGTACTACGGTGGCAAGCACGCGTTCGCGCGAAAGTGCTGGGCATTGCATGTCCTTGCTCACTGTCCTGCGCAGCGCTGGCAGACGCCGCGCAAACGCCACAAGTCCCGCGAACTTTGCCGCGTCGCGCAGGTCAGTCCATGCGGGATGATAACGATAATGCTTGCGGTGACGCACGTCGCGGCCGGTGGCTTGCAGATGCCCCTCCGGATCGGGACTGATCCAGACATCGGACCAGGCGGGCGGAATGGCAAGGTTACGGATACGCGTCAGTGTGGCGTGATCCGTGACCTTCTGGTTTGTCCCGTCGCGATAATAAAATCCACGGCCCGCGCCGATGCGGCGAATACCCGGCATCGTGTCGGAAACATATATCAATCCGGCTTCTTTCAACGTGCTGCTGTCTGGCATGATGTTCGTCCGGCTGATGCGCTGTCTGCTTGACCGCAATGGCGCAACATATGGGGGCAGGTTTGGGTTCCCTTGTCAGTGCGCGGTGCAGATGCGGAACCAATCCGGGGCGTTCCGGTTCAGCAAGCGGCGGTAGTCGGTATGAGAACGAGGAAACCCTTTGACAAAGGCAGAAACTGCGGGTCCGGCCGGTCAGGACCTGAAAAAGACCCTAAGAGGACTTGGCCGCGGGTTTGGCGGCGCGTTGATCTTTGCCCTGCCGATGTTCATGACAATGGAAATGTGGTGGCTCGGCTTTTACATCGACCGAAGCCGTCTAGTGCTGTTGCTGCTGGTCAATATACCGCTGCTGGTGCTGCTATCCTACCATGCCGGGTTCGAGAGAACGGCGGCTTGGCAGGATGATTTGTGCGACGCGGGGATTGCCTTTGGTATCGGGCTGATGACCAGCATCGTCATGCTGACGGTACTGGGACTGATCACGCGAGATATGACGGCGGATGAAATCATCGGAAAAATCGCCCTTCAGACCGTTCCTGCCAGTTTCGGGGCCTTGCTCGGTTCTTCACAGCTTGGCATCCAGGATGTTGACGACGACGAGGATGCATCGACCAAAACACCAAGCTACCTGAGCGAGCTTTTTCTGCGCTGCATCGGAGCGTTGTTTCTAAGCCTCAATGTCGCGCCTACCGAAGAGATGGTGTTGATCTCTTACAAGATGTCGGAATGGCACGCGGTAGCGCTGATCATTCTATCGGTCGCTGTCATGCATGGTTTCACATACGCATTGGCATTTCGTGGCTCTATCCCTTTGCCGAAAGAAGGCCGACTGCACGCTTTTCTGCATGACACCGTCCCGGGCTACGCCGTCGCACTTGGCGTCAGCCTTTACGTATTGTGGACCTTTGGTCAGACAGATGACGCCTCGCTAACGCATATTGTGATGGCGGTGGTTGTTCTGGGATTTCCGGCGGCCATCGGCGCTGCGGCGGCACGTTTGATTTTGTGAGGGGTGTGATGGGACAGGAGCGTCAGAATAATCACAACGGGAAGGGCGACAGCACCGCTTTTGAATGGTCGCTGGCTGCTATCTCTGGCCTGATGGTCGCGGGGCTGATTGGCTTTCTGGTGCTGCAAGCCCTGGATTCCAGTGGGAAGTCGCCGGATTTCAAACCCGACCCTGTCGCCAGTGTGGTGCATATTGCCCCTGCCAGCAGCGGGTTCCGGGTTGAGATCAGCGCGCGTAACCATGGCGAGGCGACGGCGGCGAGTGTCAAGTTCCGCGCTTCATTACAGCGCGACGGCGAAACGGTCGAGACGGCCGAGGTCACTTTCGACTACCTTCCAGGAAAAGCCGACCGTTCGGGGGCCGTGATTTTCGCGCTGGATCCGCGCCTTTATGACTTGGTCATTCAGGCGGAATCCTTCACCGCGCCGTGATATCCGCTAGTCGTCGCGCGCTTCTTCTGAAGTCGGGATTTCGATAGTCCATCTGCCAGGACTCATGCCATGCAATCGCCGGTCAACTGAGTCACAGATTTGGTTTTCTTGGCTGGCCGTTGCGCGGGTACACCGACCACCACGACAACGGCCAACAAAGCAATGATAAACACATCAAGCACTGACTAAACTCCAACTACACAACCAAAATGACTAGATACGAACGCCTTATGTTGCGCCGTAATAGTTGTATGCCTTGAAGAAATAAACCTGCACTTAAGTACGGTAGTCGCCTGCAATTATGGCGGTATGGACACATTTCTGTGGTATCGGCGCCATATTGCGACCGATTGCCGCAACAAAGCCGTATTTTGGAGGTTTATGTCGGGGATACATTGCACCGTTGCCGTCGCCGAGCCTGAAAAAGGTGGATTAGCCAACTACCTTTTTGGCCAATCCGCTCCCATCCGTTGTTCCGAGATTAGGCACTATCGTTTCGCAAGACGCTCTGCCGATCTGCCTTGGTATCGGAGTCGCTGACCAGGCCCATCATTGCGCGTTGTTGATAATCCGTGTTCGATCCGGTGACGAACACGACGCGACCCCCAGCCTGCGCGGCATCCCTTACTGCTTCCATCTCATTGATTGAAACAAAGAATGCCAAGCCATCCGCGGGCGATAAACCTGTCCGTCCCGCAAAGCTTTCCAGCGCTTCGGCATTCCCTTCAGCGACGGTTTTTCGGAAGCTGGCAAAGGCCTCGCCCTTGATTTTCAACGCCTCACCTTCGGCATTGGCTGCCGCAACCTGCAGGGTGCGCTTCGCCTCGCCTTCGTTTACGGCCGCCTCTTTCAAGCGTTCGGCCGAGATGACCCGATCAAAAGCCTTGCGCAGTTCGGGCGACGGTTGCGGATCGTCAACGAGTACGTTTTCGATACTGAAGCCAAATTCGCCCATTCGTTCAGTGAGCGTGCTGGCAACATCATTCTCGAATGTATTGCGCGACTGGAAAAGATCGTTGAATGACATTCCCGAGGCCGTTGAACGCACCTGATTAACGACATAGGACCGTATCTGGTCAGCTGCGTTTGACAGCTTATAAAATGCGTCCTGTGCTGTCGCTTCATTGACGCGATACTGCACGCGGATCGGCACGCTAACGAAAGCGTTGTCTTTCGACTTCACGTTCACGTCTTCGGCGATTTCCTGAATTTTCAGCGAAAAATTCGCGCCCGCTGTCTGGATCGGCCAAGGCAGCTTGAACGATAGGCCCGCCGACCGGATACTGGAAAACCGACCAAATGTTTCGATTAATCTCACGTTTTGCTGGCGGGTTATGACGACAGTCGAAGCCAGGACCGGAACGGCGACGAGAATGAAAACGACATAGGCGATGAAGGTTTCCAAAGTAATTTCCTCTCATGCATGTGGCCGGCGCTGGGCCGACAGTTATGCACTCAAGATATGGTGGCGGACAGGAAGACCAAGGAAAGTCACGGGATTGCGAAGACTATTCCTCGTCCGAAAGGTTACAGCGCGCTGTTGCGGCCAACAAGGCAGGGCAGGACACTTGCCGGAAATCCGCTTCACTGCCGCCAGCGCGCCCAGTCGGCGACCGAACCGGTAAAAACGTTGATATCGACACCGCCGCGCACGCCGGGAACGATCCCGGTGCCGGTGTATTGCCAAAAGGTCCAACTTTGTCCGGGATAGACCGTAGATGGATGACCCGCGACCGAGCGGAGCCAGAATTCCGTCCCCGGCAGGCTGCCAATCCCGGTTTCGCGGTAGAAATCTGGTGTGGTGTAGATCACGGGACGCTGTCCGTAATGCGCGGTCAGGATGTCAAGGAAACGCGACGCTTCTGCCCTGACGGTGGCTCCGTCGGGCCGCAATCTGCAGGTGGGCGACACATGGTTCCATTCCAGATCCAGCACCGGCGGAAGGGCGGCGGGATCGCGCGGGACATGCTGAATGAACCAGCGCGCCTGTTCTTCGGCGGGACGGCAGAAATAATAGAAATGATATGCGCCGCGCGGCACACCTGCTTCCGCGGCACCCTGCCAATGATCGGGGAAAGCAGGGTCGGCGAGATCGCCGCCCTCTGTGGCTTTGATATAGGCAAAGGAAATACCGGAGGAACGGACCGTGGGCCAGTCAATCGCGCCTTGCCAGCGTGACACGTCAATGCCGTGGACCGCGTAGGCGCTGGGCGCGCGCCCGTCCCAGGGGTGTGGATTGTTGTCACCGAAGTCGGGAAAAGCAATGGTCACGGGTCGCGCCGCTGCGACAGATGCCTCTGCCCTGTTCGCGGCGGGCGGTGCGGAATAATCTGGGCGTTCTGGCCCGGCACAGGCCAAAAGCAGGACAGGCGAGAGCAGTTTCAGGACGTGAGTTATCGTAAACCGCATAGCGCCTCCGCCCGTCATGGATGGGGTAGATGATGAAGAGGCATACAGGCAATGTCACGCGGGTATTTTCCGGCAACAATAAACTCCGCGCGAGGCGGGCAAGTGACCGAGCGCGGCTAAACAGTAACGATGGCGAACATAGTTCTTCGCCGCGCCCGGTTCTATTTCTTCCTGGCAGATCAAATAGCTTGGGGAAACGCTGTTGTCTGCAGATGCAGAATAATATGTCGCGTCGACACGTGAACGGATCAGAAAAAAACCGCAAGTCATCCGTTTGGCATTCGAAAGTATTTCCAGCTCGCCGCTTTTGTGATTTACCCCGTTGCGGAAGTCGTTACAGGCTTGTCAAAATAAAACGGGAGGAAGTTTATGGATCGTCGGTCATTTTTGAGAACCTCAGCAATCGGGGGTTCTGCCGCTGCTGCAGCAACGCTAGCGGCACCAGCCGTTGCGCAAGGTCGCACAACGTGGCGCATGGTAACAACCTGGCCACGGAATTTTCCTGGCCTCGGAACCGGTGCGCAGCGCGTTGCAGACCGGATCACCGCCGCGTCTGACGGCGCGCTGACGGTTGAAGTCTTTGCCGCAGGTGAGGTCGTGCCGGCGCTGCAATCACTGGATGCTGTCATCGACGGTTCAGCAGAAATGAGCCACGGTGCCGCCTATTACTGGCAGAATAAATCCGTTGGTCTTTCCTTCTTTACCGGCGTGCCGTTTGGCATGACATCGCGTGAACTGGCTGCTTGGGTGCGCTATCTTGGCGGGCAGGAAATCTGGGACGAAATCTATGACCAGTTCGGTCTGCAAGGGTTCCTGTCCGGCGATACCGGAACACAGGCCGGCGGTTGGTTCCAGAATGAACTGACCGGTATCGAAGATATTCAGGGCATGCGTTTCCGCACACCGGGCTTGGGCGGTCAGGTCTGGCAGAAAATGGGCGCATCTGTCACCAACCTTGCGGGCGGCGAAATCTTTGCAGCGCTGCAGTCGGGGACATTGGATGCGGCAGAATTCGTCGGTCCCTACAATGACCGGGCGCTGGGATTCTATCAGGTACGCAAGCATTACTACACCAGCTCTTTCATTGAGCCGGGGCTTGCCACCGAAGTCGTCGTGGACAAGGCGAAGTTTCAGGCGCTGCCTGCGAACCTGCAGGCCATCGTGCGCGACGCGTGTCAGGCGGAATATGATCAGGTACCGTCGGAATTCTATGCCAACGACCCGATCGCGCTTGCCGACATGATAGACAACCACGGTGTGACTGCACATAAGGACTGGCCGGAATCAATTCTGGAAGCGGGCGCTGCAGCATCGCGTGAATTGCTGATTGAAATCCTTGATACCGGCGATGCGCTGACCAAGAAAACAGCTGAAAGCTTTGTTCAGAACCTGAATCTGCTGCGGTCCCGCACCGAACAGACCGATCTGACTTTCGCAATTGCGCGCGAAAAGTACTTCGATATTTCAGATCTTGGTTGATCCCGCACCCGGTGCGGCTTTATCGGCTGCATCATGACATTGCCTCCGGCCCCGGAAAACCCGGGCCGGGGTTTTGCTATATAAACGCAACGGAGACTTAAGTGACCGCGCTTGCCAGCATCATGAACCTGATCAATCTGATCAACCGCATTCTCGGCAATGTCTTCATGTGGCTGTCGGTCGGCATTGTCGTCGTCTGTTTCTGGGTGGTTGTCGAACGCTACATCTTTGGCACGACCCGGCTTTGGATGCAGGACCTTTACCCGTGGATGAACGGGGTCATGTTCACCGCTGTCGCGGGATACGCACTTTATCGCAATGACCACGTGCGCGTGGATATATATTTCCGCCCCGCATCGGCCCTGCGCAAGGCATGGCTGGACCTGCTTGGGGTCCTGATCTTTCTGCTGCCGTTTTCGTATATCGTTTGGACGTCATCATTCATCTTCGTGCAGCGGTCGATCGGTTTGCTCGAAGGATCTTCCAATCCCGGCGGAATGCCCGGCCTGTTTGTCCTGAAAAGCTTCATCCTTGTCTTTGCCGTCGTGGTTGGCATTCAGGGCATCTCGATGGCCATCCGGTCGGTCCTTGTGATTGCCGGGCGCGAAGACCTGATCCCGCCCGAATACAATTACGACCTTTATAATTCGGAGCAAATCTAGGATGGACCCTGTTCTTCTTGGCGAAATCTTTGCCGCCACCATGTTTCTG
Source organism: Yoonia sp. (assembly GCF_046292185.1). Lineage (GTDB taxonomy): Bacteria > Pseudomonadota > Alphaproteobacteria > Rhodobacterales > Rhodobacteraceae > Yoonia. Next base: position 8,478 of record NZ_JBKBQY010000012.1, on the reverse strand, counting down.
GGGGTCATCGGGTTCTTGCTGATCGGCTTTCCCGTCGCCTTCACTCTGGCCGGAACGTCGATCATTTTTGCCTATCTGGGGCTGTATTTTGGCGTATTCGATATGTCGAACCTGCGGTCGGTCGCCGGGCGCTACACCGGATATATGGTCAACGAAGTGCTGGTCGCCGTGCCCTTGTTCATCTTCATGGGGGTCATGCTGCAGCGCAGCAATATCGCCGAGCAATTGCTGACCACGATGGGCAAACTGTTTGGCAACATGCGCGGCGGACTCGGTATTTCCGTGATCTTGGTTGGGGCGCTTTTGGCGGCATCGACAGGCGTTGTCGGCGCGACAGTCGTGACGATGGGCATGATTTCGCTGCCCGCCATGTTGCGTGCGGGATATGATCCGAAACTGGCCTGTGGCGCGATTTGCGCCAGCGGTACGCTCGGGCAGATCATTCCACCCTCGACAGTGCTGATTTTCATGGGCGATATGATCGCTGGCATGAACAGTCAGGTGCAGATGAGCCTTGGAAATTTTGCACCAAAGACCGTTTCGGTGGGTGATCTGTTCGCGGGGGCAATCATACCAGGACTTTTGCTGGTTGGCCTGTACATCCTGTTCATCGTTTACAAAGCGATTTTCGACCCCACAAGTTGTCCTGCCACCCCGGTGCCTGCGGAAGAAAAGAAAGACCTCTGGAAAGAAATCGGCACGGCTTTCGTACCGCCGCTGATGCTGATCTTCGCTGTGCTGGGATCTATCCTTGGCGGCATCGCGACCCCGACCGAGGCGGCATCAGTCGGTGCCGTGGGGGCGACAATCCTTGCCGCGGCACGGTGGCGCTTGTCGATGGCTGTATTTGTTGATGTGGCGCGGCGGACAGCCGTCGTGACCTCGATGATTTTTGTGATCCTGTTCGGTGCGTCGATCTTTGCGATCGTTTTCCGGCAGATGGGTGGCGATAATCTGGTTCGCGAATTCCTGACGTCCATGCCGGGCGGCGCGACCGGGGCCATGATTACGGTCATGCTGATCATGTTTGTCCTGGGCTTCATCCTGGACACGTTCGAGATCATCTTCATCGTGCTTCCCATCACGGCGCCGACTCTGTTGCTGCTGGGCGTTGATCCGATCTGGCTGGGTGTCATGATAGGGGTGAACCTGCAAACCAGTTTCCTGACGCCACCTTTCGGGTTTTCGTTGTTTTACCTGCGCGGTGTGGCACCCAATAGTGTAACCACCGCGATGATCTATCGGGGCGCGATCCCCTTTGTTCTGCTACAGATTGTCGGTCTCGCGCTGTTATTCATCTTTCCACAGCTGGTGCTCTGGCTGCCGTCGCGGCTTTTCTAGGCGGCGCATTCCGGCAGCGCCAATGCGGTGCTGCCCTTCGCCCAGCGGATGAATATGATCGCGGGGCTTGCGACGCCGTGAGCGTGCAGCGCGTCGGTCAACTGGCCCAAGGTGCAGGTGATCCCGGTTTCGCGCGCCGTGCTCGCATGGCTGACGATCTCGACCGGTAAAGTCATCGGGATCCCGGCGTTGCTGAGGTGGCGGACCATTGTCGCGGCCTTCTGCACCCCCATGTAAACCGCCAGAGTGGTGCCTTGTTGCAGCATGCCCGCCCAATCCGGGTCCGGATCGCCGGGTTTGCAGGTTGCTGTGGCCAGCATCACCCGGTCCGTTGCCCCGCGTTCCGTCAGACCCCGCCCAAGGCTCGCGGCGGCAGCGCTGGCGGCCGTGATGCCCGGCACGATCTCGACCGGCATGCCGGCAGCGCGGGCGGCGGCGCATTCTTCCTCAAGCCGACCGAAAATGCCCGGATCGCCGGATTTCAGGCGCACGACCTTGCGGCCTTGTTTGGCGGCCGCGACGATCACTGCGTTGATCCGGTCCTGCGGCCAGGCACAGGCGCCCACCTCTTTGCCGACGAACACGCGTTCGGCGTCGCGCCGTGCAAGTTCGAGTACCGCAGGATCGACCAGCCGGTCGTAATAGATCACATCGGCCTCTTGCAGCAGGCGTAGCGCGCGCAGGGTCAACAGATCCGCCGCGCCCGGTCCAGCCCCGACCAACGCAATCGCGCCTTGCACCGGCGCAGGGCCACCATCGGCCAGCGCGTCCTTGACCAGTCTGGATGCGTCCCTTGCGGCACCACGCGCCATTGCCTGACGGGGCGGGCCGCTGAACACCCAATTCCAGAAGAAACGCCGTTCCTGTCGCGGGATCACGCGGGCCACTGCCGGACGCAGCCTGCCAGCAAACGCCGCCAGATCGCCCAAGGCCGGTTCCAGCAGGGTTTCCATCTGCGATTTGATCAGGCGGGCCAGCACCGGGGCTGTGCCTTCGGTGGAAATTGCGACGACGACCGGATCACGATCCACCAGTGACGGGGTAACCGCATCACACAGCGCGGGCCGGTCCACGACATTGACCAATGCGCCTGCTTCTTTGGCCAGCGCATGCACGGCGTAGTCAAGCCCGACACAGCCGGTCGCAACAAAGACAAGTGCGGCCCCCCGGAACACGTCGATGGACAGCGTCGTCACCTGTTCCGCGCGACCCTGACAGACCAGATCGGATAATTCCGGGTCAAGTTCGGGTGCGACCAGTACCAGCCTCGCTTCGGTTTTCAGCATCAGCCGCGCCTTTTGTGCTGCCTGTTCACCGCCGCCGACAATCACGACGTGACGCCCGGCCATCTGCAGAAACATGGGGAAAGTCTTCATGGCAAGGCTCCTTCAGGCGTGTAAAAGCTGTGGCGTGTGGACCAAAGTACATCTGCGGTGGCCTGTGCTGTCCGGGCCGCATGACCTTGCGCGATGAGCGCTGCAGCGGCGGTGCCGGTGACGACAGCCTGAGCAAAGTGATCCTGCACGCGACCAGCCCAAAGGTCTGCCAGTGCCTGCGGCGGCTGAGGATGATCCGCGAGGCGACGGGTTTCAGGCAGAAATGCGGGCATGATCGTCGTCAGGGGTTCGCCGCTTTGGAGGCGGAACAGGGTGACGTCCTTGGCAGGATGACGTTCAAATTCGCCGCCGCCGCCTTTGAGGATGCAAAGGCTGGATTGTCCCAGCAATTGTCCCGCCACCTGTTGCAGATCGCGGTAGGGTGGGTGGAAGACGCCCTGGACCGCCGCGTCTGCCCGCGCAGGGTTCATCACGCGGCAGACGGTATTGATACAGGATCGCAGCCCCAGCACGTCCCGCAGGCGCAGCAGGTCCAGCACGCGTGGGGTGAAAGATTCAAGTGGCAGATACGCGATGCCATTCCGATCCAGCAAACGTGCTGCGTCATCGGGGCTGCTGGCGGGGGTGATTCCGGCGAAACGCAGCGCAGAGCGTACATCCGCTCCGTCAGACTGATAGGCATTCCAGCCATGCAGCAGGACACGTGCGCCGCTTTGCGCCACCAGCCGCGCGGAAAGCAGAAACCAAGGCAGCCCCCGCGACCGGCCAGCGGCATAGCTTGGCCAGTCAAGATCCACCTGCGGCATGGCTGGCAGCGTGGTATGCAAGGCGCGGGCGAAGCCTGCGATCTCATCCGGTGTTTCGCCACGGTATCGCATCAGCATCAACAAGGCACCGACGGCATGAGGGTCGGCTTGGCCTGACAGGATAAGGCCCATCGCGTCCTCGGCCTCTTCGGCTGTCAGGCTGCGCGCGCGGCCCGGACCACGGCCCATCGCATGGATATAGGGGGAAAGGGTCATTCCGCTGCCTCCAATCGCTGGGTCAACAATGCGGCGAGTTCCGGGCGACACGATCCGCAATTGGTGCCAGCCTGCAATGCCGCTCCGATCTGTGCGACAGACGTCAGGTTCTGCGCTGCGATCGCTGCGGTGATCGTATGCAGCCCGATGTTGAGGCAGGCACAAACCGTGGGGCCGGGGTCCGCCGTGCCAAGTCCTGGCCGACCGGCGAGCAAGGCAGCGCCCGGTTGCCCGACCTGATCCGCAACATGGCCGCGTGCCAGTTGCACCGGGTCCGGCGCAACAAATAATGCGGCGAGGGTGCGCCCCTCTGCCATCAGCGCCAGACGGTGAGTGCCGCGTTTCTGGTCCGCGACGCTCAGGCATGTGGCGTCAGGCAGGTCGAAAAGAATGCGGGCGTAAGCCTCCCAATCCGTAGGTCGCGCGACACCTGCGAGTTCGCACCGCCAGCCTCCGGCGTGGCGCGCGCGCGCCCAATAGGTCGTATCAGGTCGCAGTGGCCCGGCGGATACGGCAAAGCCATACCATGCCGGGTTGAGCGCGGTAATCGCCACTGCGGCTGCCTTGCTTTCGGGTTGACCAGAGATCGGGTCGGCATTGGCTGGAACAACGGAATCGATCAGCCCTGTGGGGGCGGTGTCGCCCGTCCAGTGCATCGGCGCGAAGACTTGGCCCATCTGCACCCTGTCGGTGACGGCAACACGCAAGATCGCACTGCCCGTAGCGCTTTGGACGCGGGCAAGCGTGGCTGGGGCAAGGCCAAGCGCGAGGGCATCAGCGTGGTGAATTTCCAGAAACGGTTCGGCGATATGTTGGTTGAGACGTGGGGCCAATGCGGTCCGCGTCATTGTGTGCCACTGGTCCCGCACCCGCCCGGTGTTCAGCCGGAATGGATAGCGAGGCGCTGTGCGCGCCACTGGCAGGCGGGGTGAAATCGGCAGCATCCGTGCCCGGGCGTCCGGCGTGTAGAACGCGCCTTGCGCAAAGAACCTGCCCCCGGTCTTGCGCGCGTTGACCGGCCAGCGTGTCGGCGTCAGTGCGTCGTAATCCGCCTGCGCGAGATCCGAGATATCGAAATCCCCGCCGAGCGCGCCCGCGACACCTGACAAACGCGCATATTCGGCAAAGACGGCGCCGGCATCGGGCCAGTCGAAGGCGTCACCCCAGCCCATCCGGGCAGCAACGGCTGCGATCATGCGCCAGTCGTCGCGCGCCTGTGCGGGAGCAGGCAGAAAAGCACGTTGGCGGCTGATCGTGCGGTCTGAATTGGTGACAGTGCCGGATTTTTCGCCCCAGGCGGTGGCGGGCAGGATGACATCAGCGCAGCGTGTCGTATCGGTCTGGGTGACGTCGCTGACAACGGCGAAATCACAATTTGCGATGGCGCGGGCCACAGCATCGGCATCAGGCATCGACACGGCAGGGTTGGTATGGATGATCCACAGCGCCTTGATACGCCCGTCGCCCGCCGCCTGAAACAAATCGACCGCTTTCAGACCGGCTTGGTCCGGCATGGTGGGGCTTTGCCAGAAATTCTGCACAGCATTGCGGTGGTCCGGATTATCAAGTTCCAGATGACAGGCGAGCGTGTTGGCAAGGCCGCCAACCTCGCGCCCGCCCATGGCGTTGGGCTGGCCCGTGACGGAAAATGGCCCCATGCCGGGACGACCGATGCGCCCGGTCGCCAGATGGCAGTTGAGGATGGCATTGACCTTATCCGTGCCGCTGGAGGATTGGTTGATCCCTTGAGAATAGATCGTCACGACACGCTCGGTTGTGACGAACCAGTCGAGAAACAGCGCCAGATCATCCGCCGCCAGCCTGGTGATCGCGGGGTCAGAGGCGCGGGCGGCACATAACGCATCGTCAAATCCGCTGACATGCTGCGCGACATAGCTTTGATATATCGCGTCGCGATCCGCCAGCGCCACCAGCACCGCGTTGAACAAAGCCGCATCGCTGCCCGGTGCCAGCGCCAGATGCAGATCAGCGCCATCACAGGTCGCGGTGCGCCGCGGGTCGATCACGACCACCTTGGTGCCACGTGCCTGTTTCGCCGCAATCAGCCGCTGGTACAGCACCGGATGACACCAAGCGAGGTTTGATCCGACCAGCACGACCAGATCGGCCTCTTCGATATCCACGTAAGTGCCCGGCACGGTATCGCTGCCAAAGGCGCGTTTGTGTCCGGCCACAGATGATGCCATGCAAAGCCGCGAATTGGTATCGACATTGGCGGTGCCCATATAGCCTTTGATCAGCTTGTTGGCGACGTAATAATCCTCGGTCAGCATCTGGCCGGACAGGTAGAACGCGACGCTGTCGGGCCCATGGTCACGGATCGCATCTGCAAAGCGGGTTGCCACCAGATCAAGCGCGGTATCCCAATGCGCCGCTTTGCCCGCGATCAACGGCGTCAGGATGCGCTGATCAAGGCCCAGCGTTTCGCCCAACGCCGTGCCTTTGGAACACAGCCGCCCGAAATTCGCCGGATGGTCAGGGTCGCCCTTGACCGATGCCCCACTCATGCCGTCCGGCGTGACCAGCACGCCACAGCCCACGCCGCAATAGGGACAGGTGGTGCGCACAGGTGCGGTCATGCCGCGGAACGCTGTGTGAGGCTGGTGGCATCCAGCAGCACCCGCTCGCCTTCCACGCGCACGGCGAAGGTCTGCACCTGTCCTTCGTCAGCGCCCTGCGCCTGTCCGGTCGTCATGTCGAACACCCAGCCATGCAGTGGGCAGGTCACGGAAGCGCCATGCACGATCCCTTCGGATAAGGGGCCACCCTTGTGCGGGCAGCGGTCATCAAGTGCAAAGACCTGATCATCTGCCGTGCGGAACAGCGCCACACAGCCCTGCGCGGTTTTAACCAGGCGCGCGCCTTGTCGGGGGATGTCGGCGAGGGCGGCGATATCTATGAAATTGCTCATTCTGCAGCCCTTATCGTCAGATCAGCCACCGGTGCCCAATCATTGGGACGTGCGGCATGTTCGGCCCAGGGATCGGTCTGATAAACCGACTGGCTGAGCATGAAGCGGTCATAAAGCGCCTGCCTTGTGGCTGGATCGCTGATCTGGTCGCGGCACCAGTCAAGGCCAACGGCGGAAACCCATTTATAAATCCGGTGCAGATAGCGCGCATTTTCACGGTAAAGCTGGACAAAGGCGGCTGTGACCTCCAGCACCTCTTCTTCCGTCGCGACGGTGATCAAGGCTTCGGTTTCCTTGACATCCATCCCCGCCGCCCCTGCAACGCTAATCTGATAACCGCTGTCGACGCAGATGATGCCGATATCCTTGCAGGTCGCTTCGGCGCAATTGCGCGGGCAGCCGGAGACGCCGAGTTTCACCTTGGCAGGTGTCCATGACCCCCAGAGCAATCTTTCCAGCCTAATCCCGAGTCCGGTGGAATCCTGCGTGCCAAAGCGGCAGAATTCCTTACCGACACAGGTTTTCACCGTGCGCAGCCCCTTGGCATAGGCGTGGCCCGATACCATCCCGGCGGCGTTGAAATCCGACCAGATCGCGGGCAGGTCCTGCTTTTGTACACCCAGCAGGTCGATCCGCTGACCGCCCGTGACCTTGATCATCGGCACATCGTATTTGTCAGCGGCATCCGCAATCGCGCGCAATTCGGCAGAGGTGGTGACACCGCCCCACATGCGCGGGACCACCGAATAGGTCCCGTCTTTCTGGATATTGGCATGGTTGCGTTCGTTCACGAAACGCGACTGGCGATCATCGGCGTAATCCAGCGGCCAATCGGCGAGCAGGTAATAGTTCAACGCCGGACGGCAGCTAGCGCAGCCACCGACGGTTTTCCAGCCCAGTTCCTGCATCACGGCAGGGATGGATTTCAGGCCCATCGTCTTGATCAGGCGGCGCACGTCTTCATGGGTGTGATCAGTGCATTTGCACATCGGTGGATTGGCGTTGGCGGTAAAGCCATCCCCCAATGTCAGCGCCATGACCTGCTCGACCAGCCCGGTGCAGGTGCCACAGGACGCGGACGCCTTGGTCACCGTGCGGATCGCGTCGAGCGTGTCTGCGCCATCAGTGATCGCCGTGATGATCTTGCCTTTGCATACGCCGTTGCAGCCGCAAATTTCCGCCTCAGGCGGCAATGCTGCAACGGCTGCCAACGGGTCCGTGCCGGGTCCTCCCTGAAAGGTAGGGCCAAAGATCAGCGTGTCGCGCAGATCGCTGATCGGGGCACCGGTTTTGATCTTTTCAAAGAACCACGCGCCATCGGCGGTATCGCCATACATCACCGCCCCGATCAACTGGTCGCCTTCGATGATCAGGCGTTTGTAGACGCCGCGTCCGGGATCGCGGAACACGATATCGTCGCGCCCCGGCGCATCGGCGAAATCACCTGCACTGAACAGATCGACGCCTGTGACCTTCAGCTTGGTCGCTGTCTGGACAGGTTTGAACGCTGCGTCCTGACCCAGCAAGGTTTCGGCCAGCACACGCGCCTGATCGTAAAGCGGGGCAACAAGGCCAAAGAGTTGCTGGTCATGTTCGACGCATTCGCCCAAGGCAAAGATTGCGGGGTCGGACGTGCGCAGCTGGTCATCCACGACAATCCCGCGCCCGACTTCAAGATGCGCGTCGTTGGCGAGCCGTACCTCGGGCCGGATGCCAACTGCCATACAGACCAGATCGGCGGGGTAGGTAGTCCCGTCTTCGAGCAGGACAGCTTCGACGCGGTCAGTGCCGAGGATGGCCTTAGTCGCCCCCTTGCAATGGATGCGCAGCCCACGGTTTTCCAAGT
>NZ_JBKBQY010000011.1:0-47904 GCF_046292185.1 Yoonia sp. | reverse complement strand
ACCGCCGCCAGCGCCAGAACCATGCCCGAGGCCCGCAAAGTCGCGCGCAGATTGCCGGTGATGATGATCATTAGGAAGGCCCCTTGCTTTGGCATCTGATGCCTTTTATCTCACCTACAACACCACCCCGCCCTGTTCAAGAATGGATACTGCCTTGCCCGAAATCCCGCGATCACCTTTGCGCCTGTCCGATCTGACAGCGTCAAGCGGCACGCAATTCGCGCTGGCCCCCGATGCGGGCGAACGCGGCGCGATTGCGGATGCCCTGGGAATCATCGGAATCAGGAAATTGCGCTTTGACGGCAAACTGACGCCGCAGGGCCGCAAGGATTGGGTGCTGACCGGCACCCTGGGCGCGACGGTGGTGCAGGAATGCGTTGTCACGCTGGCCCCCGTCACCACGCGGATCGACGAAACCGTGACCCGGTCCTATCTGGCCGACATGCCCGACATCACCGGCACAGAAGTTGAAATGCCGCAGGATGACACAGCCGAACCCCTGCCCGAGACAATCGACCTTTACGCTGTCCTGACCGAGGCGCTGGCGCTTGCCCTGCCGCTTTATCCGCGCGCCGACGGTGCCGAACTGGATCAGACGGTTTACACTGAAAAAGGCGTGACGCCGCTGACCGATGAGGCGGCGAAACCTTTTGCAGGTCTTGGCGCGCTGCGCGACAGCCTGAAAGACAAAGACGACTGACTGCATATCTGCGCATCACCCGCGCGAAAATGTGATCGACAGAGCCGGCGACGGCAAACCAACCGCCCCAAGTCCCAAAGAAAACAGGCGAGAAGGGGTTGCGCTGCGCTGAAATCGCAGTATTTAAGCCGCCTCTTTCATACAGCGTCTCGACAGGGCTGCCAGATTGGCGTAGGACCCCCGACAGATGCACCAATCAGGGCCGCGCGCCCATTTATCATAGGGTTCCGTTATGGCCGTCCAGCAGAATAAAGTTTCCAAATCCCGCCGCAACAACCGGCGGTCGCACGACTCGCTCGTTGCGGCAAATCCCAACGAATGCGACAACTGCGGCGAAATGAAGCGCCCGCACCATGTTTGCCCGTCCTGCGGCCATTACGCGACACGTGAAGTCGTTGCCTCCACGACCGAGGTCGATCTGGACGAAGACGCAGCATAAGCTGTAAAACAGGCATATCAGACATGACCCAGGGCCAGACGGGACCAGTCTCGACATCGGCGAATGTGCTGTCTGTAGATGCCATGGGTGGCGACAAAGGGCCTGCAACCGTGGTTGCGGGCCTTGCCATGTTTCTGGGGTCCACGCCTGCCGCACGCGCCATCCTGCATGGCCCGGCAGCACAGCTTGACCCTTTGATCGCCCATCACAAGATCGGCGACCGTGCCACCGTGCACGACGCCCCCGATGTCGTGAAAATGTCCGACAAGCCCAGCAATGTGCTGCGGCATGGCAAGAAAACCTCGATGTGGTCGGCGATTGATGCGGTGCGTGACGGCAAGGCGGCGGTCTGCGTGTCCTGCGGCAATACCGGCGGGCTGATGGCGCTGTCGATGCTGCGCCTGCGCAAGGCCGAAGGGGTGAACCGCCCCGCCATCGCCTGTCTGTGGCCGTCGCGCAATCCCGCAGGGTTTAACGTGATGCTGGATGCGGGTGCCGATATCCGCGCCGATCAGGATGATCTGCTGACCTATGCGCTGATGGGGGCCTCCTATGCGCGCAACGGGCTGGATATCGCCCGCCCCCGCGTCGGGCTGCTGAACGTCGGGACCGAAGAACACAAGGGCCGCGCCGAACTGAAGGTCGCGCATGAACTGATCGCGCGCGCCGCCGATAAGGGTGATTTCGACTATGTCGGCTTTGTCGAAGGTGGTGATCTGCCGTCCGACAAGGTGGATGTCATCGTCACCGACGGATTTACCGGCAATGTCGCGCTGAAAACCGGCGAAGGCACGGCCACACTGATCAGCGAATTGTTGCGTGGCGCGCTGATGAAAACGCCGCTGTCGATTTTCGCCGCGATCCTGGCGCGCGGGTCATTGGCCCGTCTGCGCAAACGGATTGATCCGCGCCGGGTGAACGGCGGTGTCTTTCTGGGGCTGAACCGCACCGTGATCAAAAGCCACGGGTCTGCCGACGCCACCGGCGTCGCCGCAGCACTTCATCTGGCTTACCGGCTGGCACAAAGCGGGTTTTCGGACAAACTGGCCGCACGGGTTGCATCCGCCGTGGCACTTGCCCAAGATCAGGGGCAAGACGGCGTGGCCGATCCGGCCAACAACAATACAGGCAAATAATCATGACACGGCGTGCAGTGGTCAAGGGAATCGGGCATTACCTTCCCGAACGTATTGTTCCCAACAGCGAATTTGAAAAGACGCTGGAAACATCCGACGAATGGATCCGGGCACGGTCCGGCATTGAACGACGGCATTTCGCCGCCGAAGGTCAGACCACATCGGACCTGGCGACGCGCGCGGCGCTGGCGGCACTTGCCTCGGCCGGGATGCAGGGCGATCAGATCGACGCCATCGTGCTGGCGACCTCGACCCCGGATATGACCTTTCCGTCGGCGGCGACGATGGTGCAGAACGCGATTGGCAACACCACCGGCTATGCCTTTGATGTGCAAGCGGTTTGCGCCGGTTTTGTCTATGCGATGTCAACCGCGAATGCGATGATCGTGTCGGGTCAGGCCAAAACCGTAATGGTGATCGGGGCCGAAACCTTCAGCAAGATCATGGACTGGACCGACCGGTCCACCTGCGTGCTGTTCGGCGATGGGGCCGGCGCGCTGATCCTGCAGGCCGAAGACGGAGACGGCACCAATGCCGACCGGGGGATCCTGTCCACAGACCTGAATTCCGATGGACGTTACAAGGATCTGCTGTACGTCGATGGCGGTGTCGCAACACAGAACACCGGTATGCTGCGCATGGAAGGCAAAGAGGTGTTCCGCCACGCTGTCGAAAAGCTCGCCGCGACCGCCGATACCGCCTTGCACAAGGTCGGGCTAAGCGCGGACGACGTGACATGGGTCGTGCCACATCAGGCGAATATCCGCATCATTCAGGCCACTGCGAAAAAGCTGGGCGTCGGGATGGACCGCGTCGTGGTCACGGTGCAGGACCATGGCAATACCTCTGCCGCGTCAATCCCGCTGGCCTTGTCGGTCGGGGTGGAACGCGGCCAGATCAAGCAAGGCGATCTGGTCGTGACCGAGGCAATCGGCGGCGGGCTTGCCTGGGGTGCGGTCATCCTGCGCTGGTAGGACGAAACGCGCCCAGAGTCTGCTTTGCAAGTCCTTGTTATTGACTTTGAAATTCGCTCGCGTCAATGTGACCGGAAATTGCGAGGGGACGAGGTATGGCGGACAAGACTTTGACACGCATGGACCTGGCCGATGCGGTCCATAATGAAGTGGGGCTGTCGCGCAACGACAGCGCCGATCTGGTGGAAAGCGTGCTAACGCATATTTCCGATTCGCTAGTTGCCGGTGACACGGTCAAGATTTCGTCCTTCGGCACCTTTTCGGTGCGCGACAAGGCCGCCCGCGTCGGGCGCAACCCCAAGACCGGCGAAGAAGTGCCGATCCATCCACGCCGCGTGCTGACCTTCCGACCATCGCATCTGATGAAAGATCGTGTCGCCGCCGGGAACAAGTCCTGACCCATGGCCAAAGCCAAAGACGCCTTTCGGACGATCAGCGAAGTTGCTGAATGGCTTGACACGCCCACCCATGTGCTGCGGTTCTGGGAAACCAAATTCAGCCAGATCCGCCCGGTCAAGGGGGCCGGTGGTCGCCGCTATTACCGCCCCAGCGACATGGACCTGCTGGGCGGGATCAAGCAATTGCTGCACAAGGATGGTTTGACCATCAAAGGCGCGCAGAAAATGCTGCGCGACAAGGGCGTGAAATATGTGGCCACGCTCGGGGCCAGCGTCACGGCGCCCGAGGATCAGGAAACGCCGGTGTCGCAAACGCCCGTTCGGGAAACCCCCCAGGGTCAGTCAGAGCAGACACCGCCACAGCACCGCCCGCAGGCAACCGCGCCAGAACCAGAGCAGGAACAGGCACCGCCCTCGCCCGTGCTGGCACCGACGCCGCCCCCGCCGCCTGCGCAGAACATCCTGCCTTTCGACGATCCCGCCCCAGCGCGCCCCGTGCATAAACCCTTTGCACCGTCGCAGGATCTGCCCGATTTGCCGGGCCGCTTGATCGGACGCGCGCCTTTGCATGCAAAGGCTTTGCGCCCGCATCTGTCCGCCATCACCCCGTTGATCGCACGGCTGCAAACGCTGCAGGACCGGCTGCATTCCGCATAAGGTCCTCGCTGCCCCCGGCAGGGAAAATCAGCCATGTCACCAATGCTTTTCGGGCTTGTTCCTGCGTCAGATTCCAGTATGAACGCCCTCAGTCGGGCTATAGCGCAGCCTGGTAGCGCGTCCGTCTGGGGGACGGAAGGTCGCAGGTTCGAGTCCTGCTAGCCCGACCAATACAGCGTTTCCCTGAAACGCTTTCAACCGCCCGCTTGCGTTTTGACGCGGCGGGCGTTTTGGTATCCGACGGGGGCAATGACATGCAAAACGGCGTCTTGGCAGACCATCAGATCCGCGACATGATCGCCAGTGGTGCGATCAGCGCCAGCGCACCTATCGCGGCAGGCCAGATCCAGCCCGCATCGCTTGACCTGCGCCTTGGCAGCACCGCCTATCGCGTGCGGGCGTCGTTTCTGGCGGGGCGGACGCGGACCGTCAGCGAAAGGCTGGCGGATTTCCAGATGCATGAAATCGACCTGACCGGCGGTGCCGTCCTTGAAAAAGGCTGCGTCTATGTCGTGCCGTTGATGGAAAGCCTCGCCCTGCCCGCGGGCATGACCGGGGCGGCATCGGCAAAATCATCCATCGGGCGACTGGACCTGCTGACCCGGATCATCACCGATCATGGCGTCGAATTTGACCGCGTGCCTGCGGGCTATACCGGCCCGCTGTTCGTTGAAATCTGCCCGCGCTCGTTTTCGGTGGTCGCCCAACCCGGCCAGATGCTGAACCAGATCATTTTCCGGCAGGGCAAGACGCTGATGTCGGATGACGCCCTGCGCGCGTTGCATGCGCAAACGCCCATCGTGTCCGGCGATCCGGTGATTTCCGATGGGCTGGGATTCTCTGTCGATCTGCGGCCTGCGGAGGGCAACCTCGTCGGCTATCGCGCCAAGCCGCATACCGGCGTGATCGATCTGGCAAAGCTGAACCATTACGACCCGGCGGAATTCTGGGAACCCGTCCATACCGATAGCGGCTGGATCATCCTTGATCCCGGTGCCTTCTATATCCTTGTCAGCCGCGAATCGATTGTGATCCCGCCAATGCAGGCCGCTGAAATGGCGCCCTATCTGGCGATGGTCGGCGAATTCCGGGTGCATTATGCCGGGTTCTTCGACCCCGGTTTCGGCTATGCCGCCGCAGGCGGGGCCGGATCGCGCGGCGTGCTGGAGGTGCGCTGCCACGAAGCGCCGTTCGTGCTGGAACATGGGCAGGTCGTGGGGCGGCTGGTCTATGAACATATGGCCGCCCTGCCCGAGGCATTATACGGGCAAGCGATCAAATCCAATTATCAGGGACAGGGGCTGAAACTGTCCAAGCATTTCAAGATCAGCGCATGATCCGGCGCGCGATCTTGGCACCCTGCTTTGCCTTGCGTGTCTGGCCTGCCATGTCGTGACCCGGCCCGCCGGTTTTCGCGCGGCCCTTGCTGGCCATCTGCATGCCTTTGCGCATGCCGATATTCATCAACTGGCGCACGACCATCGTTATCAAACGGTTCATATTCATAACATCATCCCTTTTACGACTTACCCGGTTTTTAGCACAATCAGCGCTATTCTTCAAACAGCTCTGACTGATCGCCGGCGCTGCTGTCCTGTTCGTGATCGCCAAGCGCGTTGGCCCCCGGCGGTGGCCGGTTTTCCAGCAATCCTGCGGCGCGCAATTCCTTCAGCCCCGGCAGATCGCGGGTGTTTTCCAGACCGAAATGATCCAGAAACCCTTGGGTGACGACAAAGGTCACCGGCCTGCCCGGTGTCATCTTGCGGCGTCCGAACCTGATCCATTCCATCTCGATCAATTGGTCAATCGTGCCACGGCTGACGCTGACACCACGGATTTCCTCGATCTCGGCACGCGTCACCGGCTGGTGATAGGCGACAATCGCCAGCGTTTCGATCGCAGCCCGGGACAGTTTGCGCGTCTCGACGATTTCCTTTTGCATCAGGAACCCAACATCCGGGGCGGTGCGGATCGCCCAGGCGTCGCCGATCTTGACCACATTGACCCCGCGCTCTTCGTACCGCTTGCGCAGATAGGCAAGCGCCTCTGCCGGGTCGCAGCCATGCGGCATCCGTCCCGCCAGTTGCTGCACCGTCACGGGGTCGGCGCTGGCAAACAGGATCGCCTCGACCATGCGTTCCTGTTCGCCCATCGGGGGGGCCTCGAACAGGCTGTCATTTTGCCGTTTACTCATGGCGCGGGTCTTTCTTGCGGATCTGAATGGGGGCGAAAATGTCGCTTTGCCGGATGTCGATCTTGCCTTCCTTGGCAAGTTCCAGCGTCGCGGCAAAGGTCGCCGCCGTGGTGGATCGCCTGCGTTGCGGGTCGGCATCCCAACCGTCAGGCAGATAGCTGGATATATCGGTCCAGTCCCCGGCAAAGCCGATCAGATGCCGCATCCTGTCCAGCGCCTGTTCCATCGTCATCACATGCTGGCGGTCCATCACGAAGGGGCGGAAATCATCGCGGGTCCTGATCCGCGCATAGCCCTGCATCAGGTCCAGCAGGCTGGCGGTATAGCTGACACGGCGCACCCGCTGCACATCTTCGGTGATGCCACGGGCGAAAAAGTCACGACCCAACTGATCGCGCGCCATCAGTTTCGCCGCCGCCTCGCGCATCGCGGCAAGGCGTTCGAGCTGGAATGCCAGATGCGCGGCGAGTTCCTCACCCGATGGCCCCTCTTCCCGCGGGTCGGGCGGCAGCAGCAGGCGGGATTTCAGAAACGCCAGCCAGGCGGCCATCACCAGATAATCCGCCGCCAGTTCCAGCCGCAGCGCCTTGGCCTGTTCGACAAAGGCCAGATATTGCTGCGCCAGCGCCAGAATGGAAATCTTGCGCAGATCCACCTTTTGCGTCCGCGACAGCGTCAGCAACAGATCAAGCGGCCCTTCAAAGGCACCCACATCGACAATCAGCGCCTCGGCGGCAACGCGGGCGCTGATACGGGTCGTATCATCCTCGAAATCATCCTGTTGCATCGGACCTCACGCCAGTAGCGCGTCAAATTCGGCCTCTAATGCTGCAATGTCAATCGGTCCGGGCGTTTTGCGCAGCGACAGCGCACGATGGGCACGGGTCACGGCGGCGGCGGACATCGGCCCTGTGGACTGTGCCACCTGCCCCATCTCATCCGCGTCGCCATTGCAATGCAGCACCAGATCACACCCGGCGGCGATGGCGGCGCGGGCGCGGTCGGCCATGCTGCCTGCCAACGCCTGCATCGACAGATCATCGGTCATCAACAGCCCGTCAAAGCCGATCTGGTCGCGAATGACCTGCATCATCACCGGCGATGTGGTGGCGGGGTTGTCTGCATCCAGCGCTTCAAAGACGATATGCGCGGTCATGCCCATCGGCAGATCATGCAGCGCGGTGAAAGGCGCGAAATCATGCGCAGCAAGATCATCGACCGAGGCCGTGACACGCGGCAGGGACAGATGGCTGTCTGCCCGCGCGCGGCCATGGCCGGGGATATGTTTCAGCACCGGCAGAACACCACCCGCCAGCAAGCCATCGGCACAGGCGCGCGCGGCGGCGACCACTGTCGGCACATCATAACCATATAACCGGTTTTGTAGGAATGGATGCGTCGCATCCTCGGCGATATCCGCCAAGGGCGCGCAATTCACGTCGATGCCCACAGCGCGCAATTCATGCGCGATCAGGACATAGCGCAGATATTGTGCACGCAACGGATCGCGGGCGCGCGCCATCTGGTCCAGCGCTGGCGGATAGTCGCGCCAATGCGGCGCGCGCATCCGCTGGACGCGCCCGCCTTCCTGATCGATCAGCACGGGGGCGTCACGGCCCACAGCCGCACGCAGATCGCCGGTCAGGCGGCGTAGCTGATCGGGGTTGTCGATATTGCGGGCGAAAAGGATGAACCCGAAAGGGTCGGCTTCACGGAAAAAATCACGCTCCCACGCGGTGACAGCCAGCCCCGCAGGCCCGAAAATCGCGGCAAGATGCGTCACTTAATCAACCACGACCGCGATACATTCGGCCCCTTCGGCCTGCAATGCGGCACAGAAACGGCGCGCATCATCGCGGTCGGTGAAACCACTGGCGCGCAGGCGGTACCACGTGCCGCTGGTCTGGGTGCTGACCTGAATGACGCGTTCACGCCCGTTCATCAGCGCGCCGAAACGACCCTTTAGCCGGTCCCATTCTTCGCCGGCCAAAGCCGCCGATGAAAACGCCCCCAATTGCACCAGATCGGTGCCGGGGGAAAAGCTTGCCGTGGTGATCGCCAGTTCGGCGGCCGGGGCAGTTGGGGCCGCTGTGGGTGCGGGGGCGGCGACGGCGGGCGCTCTGGCGCGGATACCGGCGGGGCGCGCGATGGGGCGCAGGGAGACCGCCACGCCGGGGGTCGATGCGGGCACGATATCCATCGCCGCGACCTGCGCCTGATCATCCGCAGCAGCGATTTCAGCAACCATCGCCAGCACATCATCCACGGTCGATCCCTGCGGTTCGGCGGGTTCCATCGTCAGCGCGCCCTCTGGCGACAATGACAATATGGTTTCGGGGTCAAGGCTCGCGACAGGGGCTGCCATATCCTCGGGCGAAAGGCCCTGGGTGCGGGGGGCAAGGACCAGACGATCCTCTGGCCCGGCAGCAGAGCCTTGCGCGACCAGTTCATTGACCGACAGGCCCGCGTGACGTGCGACATCGCCGCCCGGATTTTCCGGCAACACACGCATGTCACCTTCCATCGCGCGGACCACGGGGATGCCGCTGACATCCCGCACGATCAGTTTGTAGCCCCAGTACCCGACACCGATGATCAGCGACAAGGACACGATCGCGCCAAGGACATTCACAAATCCTTGCGCGCGCGCTTTACCGGAATGCGGGGCCTGCCCGTCTTCGTAAGTTGCCATATCTGCCTCACTGCCCATCGCCATTTGCGGCTTTTCGGGTCGTTTTACTGCACGATGCGGCGGGGTCGCGTTAACGCATTTCTTCCGCCGGTGTGACGCCAAGAATACCCAAACCGTGCGAAATAACAATCGCAACAGCCCGGATCAGCGCAATTTTCGCTTGTGTTGTATCAGAATCACCAATCTGCAGGAAACGCAGGTTGGGATCGTCATTGCCACGGTTCCAAAGCGCGTGGAAATCCGACGCCAGATCATAGAGATAGAAGGCGATCCTGTGCGGTTCATGCCCCTTGGCGGCAATTTCCACCAACCGTGGCCATTCCGCGATCTTGCGCGCCACGGCCAGTTCGGATTCATGCGTCAGGCCGGACAGATCGACGCCCGCCAGCGTGGCATCATCCACCGCCACACCGGCATCCGCCGCTTTGCGCAGCACCGAATTGACCCGCGCATGGGCATATTGGACGTAGAAAACCGGGTTATCCTTGGACTGATCCAGCACTTTGGCGAAATCAAAATCCAGTGGCGCGTCATTCTTGCGGGTCAGCATGTGGAATCGGGTCACATCCGGTCCGACCTCATCCACCACATCGCGCAGGGTGATGAATGTCCCTGCCCGTTTCGACATTTTGAACGGCTCGCCATTCTTGTACAGCTTCACCAATTGCGTCAGCTTGATATCCAGCGGCACTTTACCGTCCGACAGGGCCGACACCGCCGCTTTCATCCGTTTGACATAGCCGCCGTGATCGGCGCCAAACACGTCGATCAACGTGTCAAAACCGCGCTGCACCTTGTCGTAATGGTACGCGATATCCGGCGCGAAATAGGTCCAGGCCCCGTCGGATTTCTGCACCGGCCGGTCCACGTCATCGCCATGTGCTGTGGACCGGAACAAGGTTTGTTCGCGCGGCTCCCAATCTTCGGGCACCTTGCCTTTCGGTGGTTCCAGCACGCCTTGATAGATCAGCCCCTTGGCATCAAGTTCTGCAATCGCTTTCTCGATCAAGCCACTGCCGTACAATGATTTTTCGGAATAGAAATTATCCATTTTGATGTTCAGTTGCGCCAGATCTTCCCGGATCAGCGCCATCATCGCATCGGTCGCGAATTCACGGACCTCTTCCAGCCAGAATTGTTCGCCCTTATCAAGAAAGGCATCACCGACCTTGTCTTTCAACGCCTCGCCCACGGGGATCAGATAATCACCGGGATAGGACCCTTCGGGCCAGTCCACGCTCAGATCATGCGCCTCGACATAACGCAGATAGACCGACCGGGCGAGCACATCGACCTGCGCGCCGCCGTCATTGATGTAATATTCGCGGGTGACGTCGTAACCGGCGTAATCCAGCAGGCTTGCCAGCGCATCGCCGAACACGGCACCGCGCGTATGGCCGACATGCAAGGGCCCGGTGGGGTTGGCAGAGACATATTCCACCATCATCCGCTGCCCCTGCCCCAAGGTGGAGCGGCCAAATGTGGCATCACCCAAGGCAGCTTTCACGATCCCCTGCCACGCCGCAGGCACTAGACGCATGTTCAGAAACCCCGGCCCGGCGACATCGGCACTGGCGACCAGATCATCACCGGCGAGTTTCACCGCCAAGGCATCGGCAATCGCGCGCGGGTTCTTGCCCGCGGGTTTGGCCAGCACCATCGCGGCATTGGTCGCCATATCGCCATGGGCGGCATCGCGCGGTGGTTCCACCGCGACGGCATCCATGTTCAGATCGGGCGGCAGCGCGCCCTCGGCAACCATCTGGTCAAGACAGGCCAGCACGCGGCCCCGCATATCGGCGAAAAGGTTCATATTCTTTGGTCCAATTGTGATTTGACGGGTGTATCACCCCCGCCGCCCGCGTCAATTCCCGTCGATCACGCCGGGCGGGATCGTTTCCCCGCCAATCAGGCGGGTATGTTCCTGAATGGCGAAACGGTCGGTCATGCCTGCGATATAATCCGCTACGATCCGCGCCAGCGCTGTCTGATCCGCCGCATCGGCCACATCCTTGCGCCATTGTTTCGGCAATTCACTGGGATTTTGCAGGAAAAACGGGAACAATTCATTGACCATTTTCGTGACCACGACCCGCATCTCCACCACCGCAGGGGCGCGGTACATGCGTTCAAACAGGAATTGCCGGATCACTTTCAGGTCGGTCCAAAGATCAGGCGAAAACTGGATCACCATCCGCCCGGCATGGCGGATATCATGCACCGTGGCGGGGTTCAGATCAGCCAGATTGCGGCGGCTGACGGCGATCACATCCTCGACCAGCACGCCAAAGAACCGGCGCAACGCCTCGTGCCGGCGGCGGTAGTAATTCAGGCCGGGGTATTTCGCATCGACCCGGGCGAAACAATCGCGCAGGATCGGCAGTTCCGCCAGATCATCGGTGCTGAAAAGCTCTGCGCGAAGTCCGTCATGCAAGTCGTGGTTATTATAGGCAATATCGTCTGATAATGCGGCGACCTGCGCCTCGGCACTGGCATGGGTGTGCAGTTCCAGATCGTGGCGCGCGTTATAGGCGGCCAAAGCGTAGGGGATATCGCCCACAACCGGCCCGTTGTGTTTGGCGATGCCTTCCAGCGTTTCCCATGTCAGGTTCAACCCGTCCCATTCGGCATAATGCCGTTCCAGATCGGTGACGATCCGCAGCGCCTGCGCATTGTGATCAAACCCGCCATAGGGCTGCATCAGCGCATCCAGCGCCTCCTCCCCGGTATGGCCGAACGGGGTGTGGCCCAGATCATGCGCCAGTGCCACAGCCTCGGTCAGTTCGACGTTCAGGCCCAAAGTTGCTGCAATCGTGCGCGCCACTTGCGCCACCTCGATCGAGTGCGTCAGCCGCGTGCGGAAATAATCGCCTTCATGCTCGATAAACACCTGCGTCTTGTGCTTGAGCCGCCGAAAGGCCGAGGCATGAATAATCCGGTCGCGGTCACGCTGGAACGGTGAACGAAAAGTGCTTTCTTCTTCGGGGTATAGCCGCCCGCGCGGATTGGCGGGGTCGGTCGCATAGGGGGCTGTCATTTGTTTGCCTGTTGTCGCTGTTGCCTGCCGCCCTTATATGGGAAGGATGAACAAACCGATAGGTGCCGCAATGCTGACAATCCCCCCCAAAGTCACCCCCCGCGCCTTTGAACGCCTCGCCGAAATCGGCGCCAGCGCGCAAGGCAAGGCGCTGCGCATCGCAGTGGAAGGCGGCGGATGTTCCGGTTTTCAATATGAAATCGACCTGGACGAGGTGAAGGGCGATGACCTTGTCCTGTCGGAGGGTGGCGAAACCGTAGTGGTTGACCCGATTTCCCTGCCCTTCCTCGCTGATGCGACCATCGATTTTACCGAAGAACTGATCGGCGCACGTTTCGTGATCAACAACCCCAATGCTGCGTCTTCCTGCGGCTGCGGCACATCGTTTTCGATGTAATGAAGATCGCGACATTCAACATCAACGGCGTGAAAGCGCGGATTGAAACGCTGACCACGTGGCTGACAGATACGCAGCCCGATGTCGCGATCCTGCAGGAAATCAAATCCGTCGATGATGGTTTCCCCCGGCAGTTGATCGAGGATCTGGGCTATAACGTCGCCACCCATGGGCAAAAGGGGTTCAACGGCGTGGCAATCCTGTCGAAACTGCCCTTGGAGGATGTGACCCGCGGCCTGCCCGGCGACGATACCGATGAACAGTCCCGCTGGATCGAGGCGACTGTCGTGGGTGATGTGGCGGTGCGGGTCTGCGGGTTGTATCTGCCCAACGGCAACCCGGCGCCGGGGCCGAAATTCGACTATAAACTGGCATGGATGGACCGGCTGCTGGCGCGGGCCCGCGCGCTGCTGGCGGATGAACAACCGGCGATCATGGCGGGCGATTATAACATCATCCCGCAGGCGATGGATGCCGCAAAGCCGGAGGCATGGCGCGAGGACGCCCTGTTCCGGCCCGACAGCCGTGCCGCCTTTCGCCGTATCCTGCACCTGGGGTTTACCGAGGCGTTCCGTGCGCGCGAAACGGGGCCGGGCCATTATTCCTTCTGGGATTATCAGGCGGGGGCTTGGGAAAAGAACAATGGTATTCGCATCGACCACCATCTGCTGACCCCGCAGGCGGCGGATTTACTGGCCGATTGCTGGATCGAAAAAGACCTGCGTGGGCGCGATAAACCGTCCGATCACGTGCCGGTCTGGGTGGAACTGCGCCCCTGACGGGGCTTGTGGCCTCCGGCGGGGATATTTTTAAACAAATGAAGCTGTGACGTCGTGATCGTATAGCCAGCCAAGCCGGTTGATGAAGGCGTCAGGGGCGAGTTTGCCGAGCGTTTTGAGGCCGGTATGAGCGATCATGCGTTGCAGCCCCGATAAATGGTAATTGCGCGCATTGGCATTGGCGGCAGCGATGGCGCGCGCCACGCGAGGGCGGCGGGCGGATTGATAGGCTTGCAAGGCAGTGCCAAGGTCGTCGGCTTTGTCGCAGGTCATTGCCAGCACATAGGCATCCTCGATCGCCAGGTTGGCCCCCTGCGCCAGAAACGGCAGCGTCGGATGCGCGGCATCGCCAAGGATCGCGGTTTGCGCACCGTGCCAGTGGTCCGCCACCGGATGGCGGAACAGACCCCAGAGCTTTGTGGTCTCAACCTGCGCCAGCATATCGCGCAGCACCGGCGCGCAATCGGCAAAGGCCGCGCGGAGATTGGCAGGATCATCGGCGTGGTGCCAGCCTTCGGCGGCCCAAGTCTCGCGTTCCTGCACCGCGACGATGTTCAGCCT
This sequence comes from Yoonia sp., assembly GCF_046292185.1. Taxonomy (GTDB): domain Bacteria; phylum Pseudomonadota; class Alphaproteobacteria; order Rhodobacterales; family Rhodobacteraceae; genus Yoonia. The sequence goes on along the minus strand of NZ_JBKBQY010000011.1, from coordinate 33,940 downwards.
TTTGCCGGGCAACGGATAGGTCACGACATGCCGCCCCGGTGCCATCCATATTCGTGCCACCGGATCGGACGGATCGGCGGGGATCATCGCGCGCCACGCCACCTGCCCGGTGAAAAACGGCGCATCCGCCCCGTTCAGCACCGGGCGCAGCACCGAATGCAAACCATCGGCCCCCACCGTCAGGCTGGGTGAAACCCGGCCTGCCCCGGCATCAAAAGACCCATCCGCCGCCACCGCCGCGATCCGCGCATTCAGCACGATCTGCACGCCATGTTCGGCGCAAGCCCGTGCCAGCAGGCCAATCAGATCAGCGCGGTGGAGAAACCGGTAAACAGGATGTTGGCGGGTCAGGTCGAACCGTGCAATCATGCGCCCGGTCAGCGCATCGCTGGGGATCACCGCTACGGCAGGCAGGCCCGCTGCGTCCAATACGCTTTCCAGACCAAGCGCGTTCAAAGCCCGCGCGCCATTCGGGGTGATCTGCAGGCCTGCCCCGACCTCGGTGATCGCGGCGGCCTGTTCGTAAACGGTGACATCCGCGCCGGTCCGGGCAAAGGCCAAAGCCGCGCTCAGCCCGCCGATCCCGCCGCCGATAATGGCGACGCTGCGGGATGCGTTCGCGCCCACATCAATCGTCGCGGTGAACTTTTTCGCGGCGTTCGTGGCGTTCCTGTGCCTCAAGGCTCATCGTAGCAATGGGGCGGGCATCTAGACGTTTCAGCGAAATCGGCTCACCCGTGATCTCGCAATAGCCATATTCGCCTTCTTCGATGCGGCGCAGGGCGGCGTCGATCTTGCTGACCAGTTTGCGCTGTCGGTCGCGGGTGCGCAATTCCAAGCCACGGTCGGTTTCCTCAGAGGCGCGATCCGCCACGTCGGGGATATTGCGGGTCTGGTCTTTCATGCCGGCAACAGTGTCGCGGCTGTCTTCAAGAATTTCGGCCTTCCAGTCCAACAGCTTGCGACGGAAATATTCGGTCTGACGTTCGTTCATGAAAGGTTCGTCATCGGCGGGACGGTAATCGTTAGACAGAAAACTTTCGGCTTTCATCATAATTCCCTTGGCTGGCACCTTTGGGTGTGGTCGGAAAATTGCGGCGACCCACCTCATTTGATGCGCCGTTTACCCCTTTGCCCCGCCCGTGTCACCCCCCCAATTGCGCCTGAACGCGGTGTTGCTGATCGGCGCAGACATGATAGCCTGACACCAAAACAAAAGGTTAACAGATGCATTTTTCAGGCACCGACAGGTATATTGCGACAGACGATCTCAAGATGGCGGTCAATGCCGCCGTGACGCTGCAACGCCCGCTGCTGGTCAAGGGCGAACCGGGCACGGGAAAGACCGAACTGGCGCGTCAGGTCAGCGCCGCATTGGGCCTGCCGATGATCGAATGGCATATCAAATCCACCACCAAGGCGCAGCAGGGCCTGTATGAATATGACGCGGTCAGCCGGTTGCGCGACAGCCAATTGGGCGATCCGCGCGTCGATGACGTGGGCAATTACATCCGCAAGGGAAAGCTGTGGCAGGCCTTTGGTGCGGGTGGCAGGGTGGTTCTGTTGATCGACGAGGTGGACAAGGCCGATATCGAATTTCCCAATGATCTGTTGCAGGAACTCGACCGGATGGAATTCCACGTCTATGAAACCGGCGAAACGGTCAGGGCGATCCACCGGCCCATCGTGATCATCACCTCGAACAACGAAAAGGAACTGCCCGACGCGTTCCTGCGGCGGTGCTTTTTCCATTACATCCGCTTTCCCGATATTGACACATTGCGCCGGATCGTCGCGGTGCATCATCCGGGCATCAAGGATGCGCTGCTGACCACCGCGCTGACGCAATTCTACGACATCCGCGAAACCGCGGGGCTGAAGAAGAAACCCTCCACCTCCGAAGTGCTGGACTGGCTGAAACTGCTGCTTGCCGAAGATCTGACCGCCGAGGATCTGCGCCGCGACGGGGCCAGCGCCCTGCCCCGGCTGCATGGTGCCTTGCTGAAGAATGAACAGGATGTGCATCTGTTTGAACGGCTCGCCTTCATGGCGCGTGGCCAAAGGTGACGTCGCCGCACAGCGACGTGACTGGCCATGGCGCAACGCGGCGCTATGATCGCATTGGGGCAACAACGACCGGGAAAGCCATGAAATATATGATTGTCGCAGTCGGCCTGTTGCTGGCCGCCTGCGCGCCTTTGCCCCCCGCCGGCCCGATGGCCCCGGATGACGGCGCGATCCTGCTGGAATTCCCCCCCATGCGCAGCTTTGCCGCGGGCAACCCCGGTGGCAGCCTGCGCCCCAATTCCGAAATCGCGCGGGATTTCGCCGATCTGTCTTTCCGGATGGAAAGCGGGCGCATCCTGCCGACATTCACCCGCTTTGAGACGCCCATCACCGTGCGGTTCAACGGTCCCGCCCCGGCGCATCTGACCAGCGACCTGGAAGGTTTACTGGCCCGTCTGCGCGCCGAGGCCGGGATCGATATCCGCAGCACATCAGGCTCTGACGCCAATATCGCGATCGAGCTGGTCCCGGCGCGCCAGTTGCGGCAGGTCGCACCGGGGGCTGCCTGTTTTGTCGTGCCACGGCTGCGTACCTGGGGCGAATTGCGTCGCGGCGGCACATCGGGCGCGATTGACTGGACCACGCTGCAAACCCGCGAACGCGCCGCGGTTTTCATGCCCGAAGACGCGACACCGCAGGAAATGCGCGATTGCCTGCACGAAGAACTGGCACAGGCGCTTGGCCCGCTCAATGATCTGTACCGGCTGCCGGATTCGGTGTTCAACGACGACAACATGCATGCGGTGCTGACACCGTTCGACATGCTGATCCTGCGCGTGACCTATGCGCCCGAATTGCGCAGCGGCATGTCACAGGCCGAGGTGATGGCGCTGGTGCCCCGCATCCTGTCCCGGCTGAACCCCGCAGGCGAACGGCCCGGCGGGCAAACCCCGATCCAGACCCCGCGCGACTGGGTGACAGCGATGGAAACCGCGCTCAGCGGTGGCCCTGCGCCTGTCCGCCGGTCAGAGGCCGCGCGCGCCATCGCCATCGGGCAGGCACAAGGCTGGACCGGGGCACGCACCGGTTTTGCGCAATATGCTTTTGGCAGGCTGCATATCAGCGCCGATCCCAACCTTGCGCTGGGCGCGTTCAATGCCGCCGCGCGCGCCTATCGCAACGATGCGAACATGCGGATTCATGCCGCCCATGTCGATGTGCAACTGGCGGCCTTCGCGCTGATCGCGCAGGATGCGCAGACCGTGCTGGCCCTGACCGGACCCGCAATTGATGTCGCAAGGCGGCACGAAAACGCGGCCCTGCTGACCCTGCTGATGATGTTCCGTGCCGAAGCGCTTGACCTGCAGGGCCAGTCCGATGCCGCCATGGCGCTGCGGCTGGACAGTCTGGGATGGGGGCTATACGGCTTTGGCAGCCGGGAAGAAGTGGTCGCAAGGCTGAATGAAATCGCCAGCCTGACGCAGCCACGCAGCTAGAGAGAACAGCCAATGATCTATCCACTTGCAGGACTTTTGTTCGGGGCAGCCCTGGGCGCATGGCGCGCAAAATCACGCGGCGGCAATCTTTTTGATCTGCTGCAATGGGGTGCCGCCTTTGCCATCATCTTCGGCATTCTGGGCCTGTTCCTACTGATTGCCATCGAACGCAGCATGACCTGATGTTCCTACCCTTCTTCGACAATCTGCGCAGGGCCGGGGTGCCGGTATCCTTGCGCGAATTTCTGTCGTTTCTGGAAGGGATCAAGGCGGGTCTTGCGACCTATGACGTGGATGCGTTCTATTACCTGTCGCGCACGATCATGGTCAAGAACGAGGCGCATCTGGACCGTTTCGACCGCGCCTTTGCCGCCAGTTTCGCCGGGCTGCAGGATATCCCGCCCGAGGCCGTGCTGAACGCCGTCGATATCCCCGCAGGTTGGCTGGAAAAACTGGCCGAAAAGCACCTGTCAGAGGCGGAGAAGGCCGAAATCGCGGCCCTTGGTGGGTTCGACCAGTTGATGGAAACGCTCAAAGATAGGCTGGCCGAACAAAAAGGCCGTCATCAGGGCGGATCGAAATGGATCGGCACGGCGGGCACCTCGCCCTTTGGCGCCTATGGCTATAATCCCGAAGGCGTGCGGATCGGCCAGAACGAAAGCCGCCACCAGCGCGCGGTCAAAGTCTGGGACAAACGCGAATTCCGCAATCTGGACGATAATGTCGCGCTTGGCACCCGCAATATCAAAGTCGCGCTGAAACGGCTGCGCCGCTGGGCGCGTGACGGGGCGGCGGATGAACTCGACCTTGCCGGCACGATCCGGGCGACCGCGGAACATGGCTATCTTGACGTGCAGACGCGGCCCGAACGGCGCAACGCGGTCAAGGTTCTGCTGTTCCTCGATATCGGCGGTTCCATGGACCCCTATGTCAAGGTGGTGGAGGAATTGTTCAGCGCCGCAACATCGGAATTCAAACATTTCCAGCATTTCTATTTTCACAATTGCCTTTACGAAGGTGTATGGAAAGACAACCGCCGCCGCTGGGACGCGCAGACCGCGACATGGGACGTGATCCATCGCTATGGGCCTGATTACAAATGCATCTTCGTGGGCGACGCCAGCATGTCACCTTACGAGATTGCCTATCCCGGCGGTGCCAGTGAACATATGAACGCTGAATCCGGGGCAATCTGGCTGTCGCGCGCGCGCGATCACTGGCGCGATGTTCTCTGGATCAATCCGGTGCCGCAAGATCAGTGGCGCTATACGCAATCCATCGGCATGATCCGCGACATCATCGGCGCCGACCGCATGGTGCCGATGACACTGGCGGGGATCAATCGTGGCATGAAGGCGTTGGTGCGGTAGAAAAGTATCTGTGCGCTCCGCGCCGGGAGTATTTTTGGAGAAAAGAAGACGGGCGCGACAAAGCAGGCCATTGGCAATACAGGGCGCGCGCCCCATATCGATAACATGATGAGATTTCTTCCGATCATATTGGCGATCCTTTACGGCTATGCGATGTTCCGTTTCTCGGTCTGGCGCACGTCGCGCGAGCTGGACGAGAAATCGACAGAACTGGCCGATCCGATCCTGAAAGTGTTGATGGACCGGATGGCCACGGCGCTGGGCATCGACCGGATCCGCGTGCATATCTATGAAATTCCGCAGGTCAACGGCCTTGCCGCCCCCGACGGGCGGATATTTATCACACGCGGCTTTTTCAACAAATACCGCGCAGGCCAGGTCACGTCAGAGGAAATGGCCAGCGTGATCGCGCATGAGTTGGGTCATGTCGCACTGGGCCATTCGCGCCGCCGGATGATCGATTTTTCCGCGCAGAATGCGATGCGCACCGCACTCGCGATGATCTTCAACCGCTTCCTGCCCGGCATCGGCCCTTGGATCGCGACCGGATTGATCAGCCTGATCGCCGCGCGCCTGTCACGCGATGATGAATTCGAGGCGGATGCCTATGCCTCGGCCCTGCTGGTCAAGGCGGGGATCGGCACCGGCCCGCAGAAGTCCATGTTCACCAAGCTGGAAAAGCTGACCGGCGCGCATGGTGCCGCGACCCCCGCCTGGATGATGAGCCACCCCAAGACCCCGCAACGCATCGCCGCGATCGAAGCGAATGAGGCGAAATGGGGTTCGGTCTGACGGATTGGGCGTAATGCAAAAAGCGCCTTATTGCTGTGCCAATAACATTCAGGCAATCGCCTGATTAACCTCCTCCTTGCAACCGTGTCACGAGGTCGGTCAACACAAGGTAAGAGCTGAATTTGAAGCCTTGCGGGTCGCCTAGCCGTGCCACAAGCGTGTCAAACGGCAGAAGCCGGCTTTCCTCGATCTCGCCATCATGGCAGATCGCGCTGAATGATGCGGGCAGGAACAGGTCATAGATGACCAGAAGCTCTTGGTGAAAGCCACGATCAGAGACGTATTGCACCGCCATTTCGCCGATTGGCTGCAACTGCTTCATCTCGGCGGATGTGATCCCGGCTTCTTCCCATCCTTCTTTCTGCGCTGTCTGCGCAAGGGACTGCCCCGCGGCGCGCCCGCCTGCGATCAGCGTATCCCATCGTCCCGGATTTGATAGCGCCTGCCGCGACCGTCTGGAAACCCAGACCTGCGGTTTGCCGGTAACGTCAGTCACCAACCCGTTGATATGCACCTTCTGCGCCCAGAACCCGAGGATGCGCAGCGCGGAACGGTCCAGCCGCGCCAGTTCCGCGCCTTTCGGGCCGATGGTCACGGGCATCTGTTCATCGCGCGGCGGTTCGATCCAGCGCTGCTGAAACAAGTCCTGCCGGATATCTTCCAGCCGGGCGGTCGGATCGCCGGGCCGCAGACTCAGCCGTTGCGCATCCTGCAACAGCCCCCGGCGCAGCAGGTGATCCGCGACGGGCAGGCCCACGGCACCCAGCGCATCGGGATGATCGGCCAAATGAAGCGGGCGGAACGCGGATGCCGTCAGGGGCCGGGCGCCTTGCATGGATCGGTCAGTCATGCGCGAAAATCACTGCCGCATCGCGGGGGAACCAGATATCGACCTGCGCGCCCTCGGCCAGTCTTTGCGGTGACATCAGCGCCAGCGTCGCCTCGCCTGCCGTCCCAAGGTCAAGTGTGACGCGCCAGTCGCGCCCTTCGAACAGGCAACGGCGCACATGGCCGGTCAGGCGGTTTTCAGCCCGCGCGCCCTGGGCTTTGCCCAAGGTGATACTGCCCGGATGCAGCATCACATTGACCCTGTCGCCCGGTTGCGCAGCGCCCGCCAGTGCCGAACGCGGCAGTATCACCGGCTGGCCCGCGACCGCCACGATGATGTCCGCCGGATCGGACGAGGGTAACAGCCGCCCCGGCATCCGTGTGTCATAACCCGCCAGTGTCGCGATCCAAGCAGACCGGGGCCGCGCGAACAAATCCTGCGGCGGGCCGGATTGTTCGATCTCGCCCATGCGCATCACCACCAGAAGATCGGCGAAGGAACAGGCCTCCAGCGGGTCATGGGTGACGTAAAGCACGGTCTTGCCGACACGCGCGAACAGATCGGCGAATTCCATCCGCATATCTAGTCGCAATTGCACATCAAGGTTCGACAAGGGTTCGTCCAGCAGCAACAGATCAGGATCGGTCGCCAATGCGCGGGCAATCGCCACCCGTTGTTGTTGTCCACCCGAAATCTGCGACGGCAGCCGGTCCGCCAGCGCCGCAATCTGCATCTGATCAAGCAATGCCGCGACCCGCGCGTCGCGTTCGGCGCGGGTCAGATGCGTCAGACCGTAGCCCACGATCTGCGCCACCCGCATATGCGGCCAGAGCGCGTAATCCTGAAACACCATGTTCAGCCGCCGCTTGCGCGCCTCCAGCGCCCAGCCGGGGCCTGATAATTCCATACCGGCCAGCACGACCCGTCCCGCATCGGGCAGATCCAGCCCCGCGACCAACCGCAGGATCGTCGATTTGCCACAGCCCGAGGGGCCGACGATACAGGCGACCTGCCCCTGTGGGACGTTCAGTGAAACATCCTTCAGCACTTTCTGCCCGTTGAATGTGCGGGCCAGCCCGTCAAGTGTCAGCATCTGTCGTTCCTTTCGAGTCTTGGGTCTGGATCAGGCGACGCAGGGCGAAACGTGCCGCCGCACTGATGCACGCGATAATCGCCACGGTCAGCCCGCCTGCCAGCAGGGTCGCGGCGGTGGCAGCGCCGAAAGCACCCTGTTCGAACGCGCGGTTGACATAGACCGGCAGCACGTCAAGCCGGGGCGGGCGCAGGATGGCATTGATCGCCAGATCGAACATCGCCGCACCAAAGGCGGTCAGCGTCGCCGAAACCAATGCCGCCGCGATCAGCGGCACCACAATCGTGGCGATCCGGCGCCCCAGCCCCGCGCCTTGCAGGGCCGCTGCCTGCAGCATCGTCGCGGGCACCTGCGCCATGGCCCCCAGCAGAACGCGCACCGCAATCGGCACGGCCCCGGCGATCCCTGCCAGCACCAGAATGAACGGATGGCCATAAAGCGACAGCCCCGCCCGGTCCATCAGCGGTGCATTCCAGATGAAGATATAGCCGATCCCCAGCACCACCCCCGGCACAGCCAGGCTGAGCGTGCAGGTCAGATCGATCAGCCGGTTCAGCCGGAACCCCGAAAAGGTCATCACATAGGCCGCCGCTGCCGCGATGATCCCCGATCCGACAGCGGCCTGCGCGGCAATCGCCGTTGAACTGCGCAGCGCCGACAGAAACGCACCGCCGGTGTCCAGCACATAGACGTAATGGCGCAGAGTCAGATTGCCCCAGCCGATCCCTTGGGAAATCCGGTCGGTGAAGGACACGATCACGCTGGCCCCGATCGGAATGATCAGCGCCAGCATCAGGGCTGCCAGCGCGATCCCGTTGGGCAGGATCGCCGTATTGCGCGCGGCCATCGGGGCCAGTTTCGCCCTCGCCCCCAAAAAGTCATAGCGCCGCCTGCGCAAAACCCGGAAATAGGCCATCACCGCCAGCAGCATGATCGCTGTGACGTAGAATGCCATCACACCAGCCAGATCGAACCGGATCGGCGATTGGTTGATCGCGACATAGATCGCATAGGTCAGTGTGGGAAAACGGTAGGTCGTGGCCAGCGCCGCAGGCAGGCCGAAATCGCCCAGCACATCGATAAAGATCAGCAAGGCCCCCGACAGCACCGCAGGCAACAGCATCGGCAGGCGCACGGTCCATAATACACGCAACGGCCCTGCCCCGTTCAGCCGCGCGGCATGGGCGTAATCATCCATCCGCCATTGCAGCGCGGCAGACACCGTCAGATAGGCAAAGGGAAAGGATTTCAGGCTCATCACTATGGCAAGGCCCCAGGGGTTGAACACCAGATCGGGGACGAACCCCAGCCCGAACCATTGGTTCGCCAGACCGCCGCGGCTGGCAAACAGAATCCAGCCCTGTGCAAGGATGAAGGACGGCAGGATAATGATCGCCCAGGCGGCGATATCCAGCGCCGGACCAAGGGCAAGGCGTGAGTTATGCCGCAGGATCGCCAGTCCGCTGCCCATCAGCCCGCCGATCACGGCGGCGATACTGGCCAGAAACAGCGAATTCCACAGCGCGCGCCGCCACAGCGGACGCTCAAGGATCTCCAGCAGGCCGCCAAAGCCGATGCTGCGGCTCTGCCCGGAAAATGCACCGGGTATGAACGCCTGCAACAGGACGGCCGCCATCGGGGCGAGCACCAGAATGATCAGCACCAGAACGACAGCGATGCCCAGCCAATCCTCGGCCAACAGGCGGCGGCGCGGGCGACGGTTTGCGCCGGTCAGGGCGGCAGATGCTACGGTCATGTCAGGATCCTGCGAAAAGCGAATGGGTAGGATGGCCGGTCGCCCGCCCATCCCTGCAAAGCCTGTGATTGGGGCGTCAGTTCAGCGCCTGATCGGCGAACCAGGTCTTGATCTCGGCTTCATGTGCGACCGCAAAAGCATCCGAGGCGACAAGGTAACGCTGCCCCTCTGGCGGGCCATCGGGGCGGCGCACGGCCCCTGTGACGGTCGGTTCGAACTTGCCGTCTGACGGAATCGCAGCGGCCAGATGGCTTTGCGTTGCGGGTTCCAGCAGCCAGTCGATGAACGCCTTTGCCGCCTCTGGCCGGGTCGTACTGGCGCTGATGCCTGCACCGCGGACCACGCCCGGTGCGCCATCCTCTGGCCAGACGACGCTGACCGGCACTTCACCATCGGCCATCACCGTATAGGCCACCTGCGAGGTGATCAGCGCCAGCGAGATATCGCCCGAGGCGAGTGCCGCACCCGTCGGCCCATTGGTGCGGAACACCCGCATCCCGTTTTCAAAGAAGCTGGTGAACAGATCGCGCGCGCCTGCATCCCCCAGGTCTTCAAAAAACTGCGCAACGCAGGGATAGGCCGGGGCCGCGACCGCCGGATCGGCCATGCCGAATTGCCCGTTGAAACGCGGATCGGCCAGATCGGCAAAGCTGGTTGGCGGGGTCTCGACCAGATCGGTGCGGTAAAGCATGACGCAGGACGCGGCGAGGCCAATAGGGAACCATGACCGGTTTTCCGGCAGATAGGTCTGGCCGATGTCGTTGAGGTTATCGAGATTGGCAGGCTCCACCCCGCGCAACAGCGCCTCTTGCTGGTCGAGCATGTGAAAGGTGTAAGATCCGTTGAAGATCAGCACATCCCATTGCGGGTTGTTGGCTTCGGCGGCGATGCGGGCAAGGATTTCACCACCCGACATCTGCACGACATCCACCTCGCGGCCGGTGTCGGCCTCGAAACGGTCGGTGATCGCGCCTTCGAAATCATTGGTATAAAGCACGAGCGGCCCTGCGGCATCCTGGGCCGCAACGGGCAGACCAAGAACGGTGGCAGAGGTCACGGCAGCCGTGCCGAGAATTGTCTGGAAAGGGGTCATGGGCATGTCACTTTCGGTACTGTTACTGGATGGCACAGGGCCTTGTGACCCCGGGCGCACCCTTGGGCTAAGCCGCCCATGCGTCAGTTTTGTAACAGCGCCCGGCGGCAATTCCGGAACAGACGGTTCCTGTTTCGGAACCCTTTGGCCCCACGACAGAAAATCGGATTTCACCTGCGTCGCGATCTGATCGGCACAATAGCGCAGCGTCGCATTCATGGTCTGCCGCGACGGTGTCAACAGCGTCATGGCAACTGCGGGACCTGTCCAATCGGGCAGGATGCGGCGCAAGGCCCCGGTCGCCAGCGCGGCACGCGCGGCGAATTCCGGCATCAGCGCCAGACCTGTGCCGTCCAAAGCCGCCTGCGTCAGCACATCCGTATAGGCAGTGATCAGGCGCGGCGCGCGCGGCAACGGCGCGCCCTGCCCTGCTGCGTCTGACAGCAGACAGGTTTCAGGACGCGCATCCACCCCGTAGACAAGCAGGTCATGTGCCGCCAGATCCGCGAGGGTGGCGGGCGTGTCGCAATGATCCAGATATCCGGCTGCAGCGACAAGGATCAGCGGATTGCGGCAGATCCGCCGCTGGATCAGGGCGGTGTCGCGCAATGTCCAGCTATGCGCGCGCAGCAAAAGATCGCTGGCATCGCCGACCGGGTCGGGGTCGCGTTCGGACACGTCCAGCGTAAAGGAAAGCTCCGGATGCGGTGCCATCAACCGCGCCAGATAGGCCGGCAGTCGCGCGGCGATCAACGATGTCACCGACAGCACCACCTGCCCTGCGATTTCGCGCTTTGCCCGCAGCAGACGGTCTTCGGCATCACGCGCGGCCTGCACCATGCGTTGACCCAGATCATAGGCCTCCTGCCCCGCGGGCGTCAGGGTAAACGCCTCGCCACTGCGGATGATCAGCCGGGTCTTGAGCTGCGCTTCCAGCCCGGCAAGGCGGCGGCTGATTGTCGATTTCGGCAGGTTCAGCGCGCGCCCGGCTTTCAGGATGCCCTGATGTTCGACGATGGCCACAAACAGACGCAGATCGTTCAGGTCAATCATCATGCCCCCTTCGGTCAGGTTCTGGCAGCCGCACCGCCTGCGCGGCTAGCGCCGGAATGTAACGGGATTATGTCATCAAGCGTCCGCGAGCCGGCAGCATCATGCGAAACCACGGATTTGGGGCCAGGTCCGCCATCGGCGTTGAGCTGATGCCTGCGCATCGCGACTGACACAAAACTTTAGTATGACATAGACGCGGCACGGCGATACGCTATGACGCGAATGCACTGCGATTAGAGCGCCGGATAAAAGGAATGTTTTGATGAAGATAGCGGTTCTTGGGGGAGACGGTTTTTGCGGCTGGCCGACCACGCTGCACCTGTCGCAGGCCGGACATGAGGTCCATATTATCGACAACCTGTCACGCCGCTGGATCGATACCGAACTAGGCGTGCAATCGCTGACGCCGATGGACAGCATTCAGGAACGTTGCCGGATCTGGAAACAGGAAACCGGTCGGACCCTGCATTTTCACCTTCTCGATATCGCCGGTGAATACCAGCGCTTGCGCCAATGGCTGGAAACGGAACGCCCCGATGCGATCATCCATTTCGCCGAACAGCGCGCAGCACCCTATTCGATGAAATCCGACCGCCACAAGGTCTATACCGTCAACAACAACGTCAACGCGACGCATAACCTGTTGACGGCAATGGTGGAAACCGGCCTTGACGCGCATCTGGTGCATCTGGGCACGATGGGTGTCTATGGCTATTCCAGCGTCGGCGCGCCGATCCCCGAAGGGTATCTGGATGTCGAGATAGACACGCCTGCGGGCAAGAAGGCACAGGAAATCCTGTATCCGACACGGCCCGGGTCGGTCTATCACATGACCAAATCGCTGGATCAGATCATGTTCCAGTTTTACGCCCAGAATGACGGGTTGCGGATCACCGACCTGCATCAGGGGATCGTCTGGGGCACGCATACCGCGCAGACGCAGCGCCATCCGCAATTGATCAACCGTTTCGATTATGACGGAGATTTCGGGACAGTGCTGAACCGTTTCCTGATTCAGGCGGCCATCGGCTATCCCCTGACCGTGCATGGCAGTGGCGGGCAGACGCGGGCGTTCATCCATATCAAGGATTCCGTGCGCTGTATTGAACTGGCTTTGTCCGATGCGCCCAAGGCGGGTGACCGGGTCAGGATATTCAACCAGATGACCGAAACCCACCGCGTCCGCGATCTGGCCGAAATGGTCGCGGGTCTGACCGGGGCCGAGATTGCCTGGCTGCCCAATCCGCGCAAGGAAGCCGCCGAAAATGACCTGATCGTGCAGAATGACCAGTTCCTGGCCCTTGGGCTGGAACCGACGACATTGGCAGACGGTCTGCTGGACGAAGTGGTCGAGATCGCGAAGAAGTTCCAGCATCGCGTGGACCGGACCCGCGTTCCGGCGGTCAGCGGCTGGACTAAGGAACTTGCCGCCAAGGTCGAAAACGATCCCGAAAAGAAGCGGTTGAAATCCGTTTCATGACCGCTGATGCCTATGTGACGCTGGTCACCAATGCTGATTTCGCGCTGGGTGCCAAAGCGCTGCTGCGGTCGCTGAACCTGTCGGGCACGCGTGCCGACAGGATCGTCATGCATACCGGCGGCGTGGCGCAGGGTGATCTTGCGCCGCTTGTGGCATTGGGCGCAAAGCTGCATCCTATGGACCTGCTGCCAACATCGGCGGCATTCAACGACCGCCACGCGCGCCGGACCCTGCACAGCGCCGCGCCTTTCACGAAGGGCACGAAACCTGCGTTTCACACGCCGCTTGATAATTTCGCCAAATTGCGGCTGTGGCAATTGCCATACGACAGGGTGATATTTCTTGATGCAGATACGCTGGTGTTGAAGAATATCGACAGGCTTTTCGCTTATCCGGAATTCTGTGCTGCGCCGAATGTCTATGAAGGGCTTGGGGATTTTCAGCGCCTGAATTCGGGCGTTTTCACCGCCCGGCCTGATCCCGCGACCTTTGACGCGATGCTGGTGCGGCTTGACCGGCCCGATGCTTTCTGGCGGCGCACGGATCAGACGTTCCTGCAGGAATTCTTTCCCGACTGGCACGGGCTGCCTGTCTTCATGAATATGCTGCAATATGTCTGGTTCAACCTGCCTGAGCTGTGGCACTGGCCCGATATCCATGTGCTGCATTTCCAATATGAAAAGCCGTGGCAGGATCATGACAAGGCAGACCGCCTGCGCGTGCTCATTGATTTGTGGCAAGCCTATGCCGGCGACGGGCCAGTGCCCGACCCTGCCCGCCTTCCCGCGCCGCGATGAAAATCGCGGTCACTGGCGGCACCGGGCGTGTCGGTCGGTTCATCGTCGCCGAAGCCATTGCTGCGGGTGATGACGTCCTGTCGCTGTCGCGCCCGCAATATAGCCTGGGCGATTGTCCCCTGCTGCAAGGCTGTGACGCGCTGGTGCATTGCGCATTTCAGCATGCGCCAGGGCGCTATCGCGGCGGCGAAGGCGACGATCCCGCCGGATTCATCCGCGCAAACCTTGAGGGGTCCATCGTCCTGTTCAATGCGGCCAAGGACGCGAGCGTGTCGCGGGTGATCTTTCTCAGTTCCCGCGCCGTTTATGATGGCTATGCGCCCGGCACCACGTTGACCGAAGATATGCCACCCAGGCCGACCAGCCTTTATGGAAATATCAAATGGCAGGCCGAACAGGCGTTGGATGCCATGCAGGACGCGGCCTTCAGCGCGGCCTCGGTGCGCGCCACGGGAATATATGGTCCCGGTGGCGACCACAAATGGTCCAGCCTTTTTGCGGATTTTCTGGCCGGGCGGCAAATAGACCCGCGCAGGGGCACCGAATTGCATGGCGCGGACCTTGCCCGCGCGGTGCGTCTTTTGCTGACCTGCACCGACGGTGGCGCGTTCAACGCCTCTGACATCTTGCTTGACCGGCACGATCTGCTGGCGCGCGTTGCCGAAATCACCGGGACCCCCCATGCCCCGCCCGCCCCCAGCGATACCCCGGTCAGCGTCATGCGTTGCGACAGGTTGCGGGCGCTGGGCTGGTGCCCCTCGGGCTGGCCGGGGCTGGAACAGGTGTTGCCGGTGCTTCTTCACCGCGGATGATCTATCGCGGCGTCCCACATCAGGGCATGCGCGCAGGTTGATCTACCGTCTGCCGCTAGTGGGGAGCCTCAGTCGATCAGCCCTTCCAGATAGGCGCCATATTCGTTCTTGCCGAACCGTTTTGCCCGCACGCGCAACGCCTCTTTGTCGATCCAGCCTTTGGCAAAGGCAATCTCATCCGGGCTGCCGGTTTGCAGGCCTTGCCGGGTTTCGAGGGTGCGCACGAAATTGCCCGCGTCCAGCAGGCTGGCATGGGTGCCGGTATCAAGCCAGGCATAGCCACGGCCCATCGTCTCAACCGTCAGCGTGCCTTCTGCGAGATACATTTCCAGCAGCGTCGTGATTTCCATCTCACCCCTTGCTGACGGTTTGACGCGCGCCGCCTTTTCCGAGGCGGTGCCGTCAAGGCAATAAAGCCCGGTGACAGCGAAATGCGAAGGTGGGTTGTTGGGTTTCTCGATGATGCCGCGCACTTTGCCGTTGCTATCAAAATCCACCACGCCATAGCGTTCGGGGTCTGCGACCCGGTAGCCAAAGACGGTCCCCCCGCTGTCGCGCGTCATGGCGCGGGCCAGCATTTCGGGCAGACCGTGACCAAAGAAAATGTTGTCGCCAAGCACCATCAGCGATCCGGCACCATCCAGGAAATCTGCCGCCAGCGTATAAGCCTGCGCCAGGCCATCCGGGCTGGGTTGGGTGATGTAGGTCAGCTGGATGCCCCACTGGCTGCCGTCCCCTAGCACGCGGCGGAACTGATCGGAATCCTCGGGCGTCGTGATCACTGCGATTTCGCGGATACCGGCGAGCATCAACGCGGACAGCGGATAATAGATCATCGGTTTGTCATAGACCGGCAAAAGCTGTTTCGACACGCCGATCGTGACCGGATAAAGCCGCGTGCCAGAGCCACCAGCCAGAATGATACCTTTACGATTGGTCATGTGCGACCCTTTCCAAGTTCCGTCAATATGTCATGCAGCCCGGCGCGCCAGTCTGGCCGCGCAAGGCCGAAAACCGCCCCTGTCGCGCCGCAATCCAGCCGCGAATTCAGGGGCCGTTGCGCCGGTGTCGGGTAATCGCTGGTCGGGATGCCGGTGACGGCCACGTCGCGTCCAGCGGCGGCAAAGATCGCGCTGGCAAAATCTTTCCAGCTGACATCGGGCGCGCCTGCGAAATGATAGATGCCCGTCTTGCCCGGATCGGCAATCAGTTGTTCCGCGATGGCAAGGCAGGCAGTTGCGATATCGGCAGCACAGGTCGGCCCGCCGATCTGGTCATCGACGATGTTCAGCGCATCGCGGGTTTCTGACAGGCGCAGCATGGTGCGTATGAAGTTCGCGCCATGTGCCGAGACGACCCATGACGTGCGCAGGATCGCATAGGTCCCGCCTGCCTGCTGGATCGCGCGTTCGCCCGCCAGTTTTGACCTGCCATAGGCGTTGACCGGGGCGGCAGGATCGCCCGGTTGTCGGGGGGCTGTCCCGCTGCCGTCAAAGACGTAGTCGGTCGAGATATGTACCAGCGGGATGCCAAGCGCCGCGCAGGTCTGCGCCATGGCGGCGGGTGCGTCGGCGTTGATGCGCGTCGCTGTCGCCTCTTCCGCCTCGGCCCGGTCGACGGCGGTATAGGCAGCGGCATTGATCACGGCGGTGGGCGCATATTCGCGGATCGCGGCGGCGCAGGCCGCTGGGTCGGTCAGATCAGCCGCCTCACGTCCCAGAAAAATCGCATCCGGCGCGCAGCGCGACAGTTCCATGGACACCTGCCCCGTGCGCCCGAAGACCAGCAGGGTCATGCTGTCACACCCAGCCGTTCGCCGACACCGGCACGGTTTTGCAGGGCGCGCCACCAGTTTTCGTTGGCAAGGAACCAATCGACGGTGCGCGCCAGCCCCTCTTCTATCGTGACTGAGGGCCGCCAGCCCAGTTCCTCGCGGATGCGCGTCGGGTCGATGGCATAACGCGCGTCATGGCCGGGCCGATCCGTCACAAAGGTGATCAGATCAGCATAGGACCCTGTACTGCGTGGGCGTTTTTCATCCAGAATGGTACAGATCGTATGCACCAGTTGCAGATTGCTGCGCTCATTTTCGCCACCGATGTTATAGCTGCGGCCAAGCGGAGCCTTTTCCAGCACCAGCAGCAAGGCGTCGGCGTGATCTTCGACATAAAGCCAGTCACGCACGTTCGATCCGTCGCCGTAGATCGGCAGCGGCTTGCCTGCCAGGGCGTTCAGGATGATCACCGGCACCAGCTTTTCAGGGAAATGGAACGGACCGTAATTGTTGGAACAATTGCTCAGCACCACCGGCAGGCCATAGGTTTCACCCCAGGCACGCACCAGATGGTCACTGGCGGCCTTGGACGCCGAATAGGGGCTGCGCGGACCATAGGGCGTATCTTCGGTGAACTGCCCGGTGGCACCGAGCGAGCCGAACACTTCATCTGTTGAAATGTGGTGGAACCGAAAGGTATCAGGCTTGCCCTGCGCCGCCCAATAGGCGCGCGCCGCTTCCAGCATATGATAGGTGCCGGTGATGTTGGTTTCGATAAAGGTGCCCGGCCCGTCAATAGACCGGTCCACATGGCTTTCCGCGGCCAGATGCATCACCGCATCGGGTTGGTGCCGGGCGAATATCCGGTCCAACGCCTTGCGATCCCGGATATCGGCATGTTCAAAGCTGTAGCGCGGGCTTTGCGCGGCTTCGGCGACATTGTCGGGGCAAGCCGCATAGGTCAGCGCATCAAGATTAACGACGCTATGACCGCGCGCGATGGCCAACCGTACCACGGCTGATCCGATAAAGCCGCAGCCGCCGGTGATCAGAAGTTTCATCTGCTTAACCCTTCCACGTGAAATATGCCGGCAGATCTGCCAGATGCGGCGCTGTCGCGTCCTTGTCCGACAGGATCGGCGCGCCGGACAGCCCCCAGTCGATCCCGATCGCGGGATCGTCGAACCGCACGGCGGCATCGCAATCCGGGGCGTAGTAATCGGAACATTTATACACAATCTCGGTATCCGGTTCGCGGGTGACAAAGCCATGCAGGAAACCGGCCGGGATCAGCAATTGTCTGCCATTTTCAAAGCTCAGATCCACCCCCGCCCATTGCCCATAGGTCGGGCTGCCGTGCCGGATATCGACAGCGACATCATAAAGCGCGCCGCGCCCGCACCGCACCAGCTTTGCCTGTGCATGCGGCGGGGTCTGAAAATGCAGCCCCCGCAAGGTGCCAGCCTGTTGCGATACCGAATGATTGTCCTGCACGAAATCGATATCGATCCCCGCCTCCATCATCCGCTGCCGGTTCCAGCTTTCGGAGAAGAACCCACGATGATCGCCAAAGCGACGCGGTGTCAGGATCAAAAGGCCCAGGAGAGAGGTGTGTTCAATGTCCATGAAGGGGTCTTCGCCTTTTACGTGAATTTTCTAACCAAGCCTGTAACGGTCGCATCACCAGCCCGTCAATCGCTGCGCAGGTTGCGCGACGCTGCGCCTTCGGTCAGGCGCGCGATTGCATCACGATAGGCACGCACCACGATGGCCTGATCATAGTCGCGCGCAATCATGGCCCGGCCCGCCAGCCCCATCGCCTGTTGCGCGACAGCCGGCATCGCCAGAAACCGCGTCATCGCCGCGGCAAGGCTGTCTGCGCTGCGGACATCGCAGAGCAGGCCGGAAACGTCCCGTTCCACCACGGCGCGACAGCCGGGCACATCGGTGGTGATCACCGGGCGGGCCATGGCGGCGGCTTCGATCAGCGTGCGCGGCGCACCTTCCCTGTAAGAGGGAAGAACCACGCAGGAGGCCGCGGCAATGGCAGGACGCACATCATCCGTCGTGCCAAGATATTCCACAAGGCCCGCTGCCACCCAGCCCTGCACGGTTGCCAGATCAATGGCGCTGCGGTTTTCCGATCCGGCGGCGCCCAGCAACTGAAACCGCGCAGCCGGATGGCGGGTTTTGATCTGGCGCGCTGCGTCCACGAATTCGATCACGCCTTTGTCGCGCAAGAGGCGGGCAATCATCAGGAATACCGGCGGGGTGTCCTGCAGTGGGTATGCAAAAGGCGCAAAATGATCAAGGTCGATACCCGAACCGGGCAACAGGCGCGCCTGATCCACACGCAGCAATTTGCGGGTCACGAACAGATCGCGGTCGTCTTCATTCTGAAAAAACACGACCGGCAAGGCATCAAAGGACCGACGATAAAGCTGTTCGGTCACCATCTGCAGGACCCTGCCCGATAGAAATGCCGTTCCCAGCCCGGTGACATTCGGCACAAACGGCACACCCGTTGCGCGCGCAGCCCTTGCGCCGAAGATGTTGTTCTTGATCGTGTAGCTGAGCACGACATCAGGCTGTTCTTCGGCGAAAACCCGTTTGAACCGCCGCTGCAGTGTCAGACCCTCCAGCGGGTTCAGCCCTTTCACATCCATCGCGAATGGCAGGAAGCGGCAGCCGATGTCGCGCAGCAGCGCCACCGCGTCGTCCGGCGGGGCCAGCACCGTGACGCGATGCCCGTCAGCAATCAGCGCCGCGACCACAGGGCGGCGGAAATTCCAGATGTTCCAGGCGGCATTCGCCGTGATCAAAATGTGCATGAGGTTTTTGTTCCGGAACGCATGAGAGCGCGCACCGCCCAGGTTAAATGTTGTTCAAGGATCAGATCGCAACGGGCGAAGGTGCAACCTTCACATCCTGACCGCAGCTCATCTCAGCATATCTCCGCCTGGCAGGCCGAACAGCCAGCTATCATATGGCATGTAGCATTGGCGAAAATGCCCTGACGTCTGTGTCCATACCGCGAAAATAAGCAGCACCGCCAGATAAGGCAGCGCTGAGTGGAGCGATTGACTGGACCGGAATGACAAAAACGGCAGGCGGGCGAAGATCATCGCCTGAATGGGGATCAGGTAATACCCCAGCCTGTCGCCGATGACGCTCGACACCGGAACCACAAGAAAGGCGAGCGCCATGCCAATCGCACCCACGCTTGCAAGGCTGTAATCCTGCGGAAAATGACGCATCCATTTTTTCCGGATGAACAGGAAGAAATACATGGCCGAAAGGCCCAGAAACCCGACTCGGAACGCTGCGCCGAAAGCTTCGACGCCTGTCCCGATATAGCGGCTGCTCGCCACTTCTGCGCTATCCCCCCCCATCAGCAGGATGGCACCGGGAACGGCCAGCAGCGCCGCGGTGGCCAGACGCGTCTTGTTATAGCGTCCGGTAGCGACCGGCACCAGCAGCAGGAAAACCAGCACACTGGAATGGAAACCGGCAGCCAGCACCACCCAAAACGTAAACCAGACCGGCCGACGGTCAGTAAAGGCCGTGAATGCGATGCAAAGCAAGCCGATGGCGGCACCCTGCCGGATGCCTGACATCGGCATGTTGATGATCAGAACCGGAAACAGCAGCACCAGAAAGCCCAGCGGATCGGGCTGCCGTCGCGCCAGAACGTGAACCCCGATGAAAAACACTGCGCTGGAGACGATATTGGCGACCGGATACGGCAGCCCGGTGGCGTGAATACCCGACAGGATCGCCCACCAGATCGGTTCGCGCCCGGCCGCAATCGTCGCCCAATCCCTACCGGCGGCAGCAAGATACTGGAAATAATAGCCCGACCAGTCGCATCCCACCTGAAACCGGAAGGCCGAGAATGCAAACAGGCCCAGCAGAACAGCGTAATAGAGCTGACGGCTCAGCCGCTTGGCCTGCGCCAATGACAGACGCAGCAGGAACAGCATATTGGCAAGGCCGAGGTAGAGCATCAGAGAACGCCCTGCCTTTCGGCGACGCTGCGCAACATCTGCGCCACGCGCGGCCCCCAGACCTGCAGGGAATAATGGTCCTCGACCTTGCGGCGGCCCGCCGCCCCCATCCGCTGGCGCAGGTCGGCGTCATTCAGCAATGTGGCGATAGCGGTGCGCCAGTCTTCATCGGTTTCCGCCAGAAAGCCGTTCACGCCATGCTCTACAATATCGCGATTGACCCCGACCGGCGACGCGACAACCGGCAGACCGCAGGCCATATACTGGATCAGCTTGTAGCCGCATTTGCCCTTTGTCCAGGGCGTGTCGGGTAGCGGCATCACACCGATATCCATGCTCTGGATCAACGCGACTTCGGTGGCTTCCGTCCAGGGCAGAATTTCAAGCGTGCCGGAGGTTTCAGCCTGCATGCCCGCTCCGACCGCGCGGAACATCGCCCGCTTCTGTGCCAGCAACGGGTCCAAGATGCCATGGATGGAATGGGCGAGTTCTTTCCATGTCTGCGGTGTCCCGATCCAACCGATACGGGCTGTGTCGCCGGATTTTTGCGTCGCGTCAACGTCATAGGCATCCAGATCGACAACGGTCGGTACCGTCTCGACGCGGTTGGCACCGGCGCGGCGGGCATGATCGGCCAGATATTCATTGCCCGCCACCACGACAGCCGAGGCGGCCATGACCCGCCCGATCTTGCGACCCAAGAGCGCACGCACCACGCCGTGCCGGTGTGTGTCATAGCGATGAAAGACCGCATCATCATAGTCACTGACGATGGGCACCCCGCGCGGCAGAACGGCACCTTCGATCAGCCAGGGAATCCATGGCAAAGCTTCATATTCAAGCCAAATTACATCCGGCCTTGGTCCCTGACGCATTTGCCGAAGGCGTTGCCGCATATATGCCAGCGTGCTGCCGCGCGCACCCTGCCCGGAATACAGCGCCCGGAGATAGGCGTCGTCGAAGAATGGCGCGACCTGAACATTGAGGCCTTCGCGCGCCAACACGGGCAGATACTGCATGCTGCGCAACCGGCTGGACGCACCAAGACGTGAATACCGCGACAAAAGCAGGATATTCATGCGTTCACCTGTGCTGCCTTCCAGGCCTGAAACATCAAGATAGCCCAGAGCCGCGCGGACCAATCCCGCCGACCTGAGAGGTGTTCGGACCATGTCTGCCGGATCATTTGCACATTGAACAGACCGTCTTCGGCCAGACGCGTAGGCGACAGCAGGTCTTCGGCCCAATCGCGCAATGGGCCTCGCAGCCACAGGCCGATCGGGATTGCAAAGCCCGCCTTGGGGCGGTCAATGATCTCGCGTGGGACATGCTGATAAAGCACCTGTCGCAAGGCCCATTTCCCCTGTCCGTTGCGAATTTTCATGTCCATCGGCAGACGGGCAGCGAGTGCGATCACCTCCGGATCCAGGAATGGCGTGCGCGTTTCGAGGCTGATCCCCATAGCAGCGCGGTCGACCTTGCACAGGATGTCGTCGGGCAGGTAGCTGCGCATGTCCTGCACCATCATCCGCATTGCTGGATCGTCAGCACCGAAGGCCGGTAGCGGATCGTCAAGCAGCGACCCGGCCTCGCGCGAATCCCCGACAATCACCTTTTCCGGCTCGACCCATGTGCTGGCCATGTTGCGATAGAGATCATCAATATTGTCGGTCAGGCGCAGGCGCTCTCCCATCCTATGGGCTTTCAGACCCAGATCAGCGATACCGGCATCGCCGGGGCGGAAACGGTTATAGGCTGCGCCGACGCTGTTCCAGACCCGTTCCGGGAACGCCTGTGCCGCTTGTCCCGCAAGCCGCCTTAGCGGCGCTGGCAGGGCCGAAATCCGCCGCCACAGACCTGGACCACGGATATAGCGGTTGTAGCCGCCGAACAGTTCATCCCCGCCATCACCTGACAGCGCTACGGTCACATGCTGGCGAGCCGCGCGACAGACCAGATGCATAGGGATCTGCGATGAATCCGCGAACGGTTCGTCATATAGCTCCGGCAAATCGGGGATCACCTCTCTTGCATCTGCATCGGTCACACGCAATCTTGTGTGATCGGTTCCCAGATGCCGTGCCACTGCAGCGGCATGGGGAGATTCGTCAAATGCGGCTTCGTCGAAACCAATGGTGAAGGTTCGCACGCGTTGCGCACTTTCTGCCTGCATCAATGCAACGATTGCCGAACTATCCACCCCCCCGGACAGGAACGCACCAAGAGGCACATCGGAGATGGTTTGCTTTTTCACGGCCTTGCCCAGAACATGCCCCAGCATTCTGACCGCTTCGCCTTCATCCTTGATCGGGTTGCGCGCGCCCGCCTCAATCTCTGCGTTCAGATCCCAGTAGCGACGGATGCTGATACTCTCATGGCGTGCGCCAGGCCTGATCGGTGCCTTCGGCGGCAAGGCAGGCGGCGCGCCATCGACGCTGAGGATGGTGCCGGGTTCCAGCTTATAAATCCCGGGGTGAATGCTGCGGGGCGCGGGCACATAGAGAAACCGCAGATATTGCGCCAATCCGTCGCGGCAAACCTCTCGCGGGCAATCCGGATGCGCGCGCAAGGCCTTTAATTCAGATGCGAATACCAGATCGGCCCCGGCCCACCCCCAGTAAAGCGGTTTTTCACCGATCCTGTCCCGCGCAAGGCTGAGTCGATGATCCGCCCGGTCCCAGAGCGCCAGCGCGAACATCCCGTGCGCAAGCCGCAGCGCATCATCCAGCCCCCAATGCGCAATCGCGGCAAGCAGGGTTTCGGTGTCGGACTGCCCACGCCATTTCGGCGCGGCCCCTTCCGCCGCTAGCGCGGCGCGCAGGTCGAGATGGTTGTAAACCTCGCCATTATAGGCCAGCACATAGCGCCCGCAGGCCGAATGCATGGGCTGCGCCCCCGTCGCGCTCAGATCGAGGATCGCCAGCCGCCGGTGGCCCAGCCCGACCCCGCTGTCGGCCCAGACACCGCCATCATCGGGGCCGCGATGGGCCAGACGCGCGGTCATACGGGCGACCTGACCGGTGATGTCAGGACCCGAGCCAGCGCGCAGAAGGCCAGTCAAGCCGCACATCAGGCGTCTTCCTTGTTCAGGATCGCCGCATAGAGGGCGCGGTAGGATTGTGTGCCTGTCTGAAGAGAAAAGACATTGTGTGCCGTGGCCCGGCAACGCGCGGGCAGCTCGGGGTCTTGCATCAGCGCTTGCAATGCGTCGCACGCCTGTTCGATGTGCGCCGCGTCTGATCCCGCGACAATTACGCCCACGTTGTGTTTGCGGATGATATCGGCGACATCGCCGACCCCTTCATTCGCCACGACAGGTAGCCCGCAGCCCAGAACCTCGGCCATGCGGGTTGGGGAACGCCCAAGCTCGGATATTTCGCCGCCCGCATAAAACATCACCGAAAGGTCATGACCCCGCACCGCATCCGGCATGTCCTCGGACCGGCGCGGCCCGATATGGAGCCGTGACGTCAATTCGCTATCCGGGTCAAGCACGGCGCGCACCCGTGCCGCATCGTCCCGCGTCACAATCTCGAACCTTGCATCAGGGTCGCGCGCCGCCGCGACACGCAGCCAAGCGGCCAGCCAATCCGTGCGGAACCACCCTGACAGGACGGTGCCGATACAGCCATGCACAACCGGGCCAGCGGGTTTGTCCGACGCGGGCGTAAAGCGGTCCAGATCAGCGCAGGTGGGAATGACGACAAGGCGCTGGCGTTGCAATTCGCCGGGATACACCGAGCGCAGATATGTCACAGCGGCATGGGTCAGGGACACGACACCCGAGGATCTGGTCAGACAGGCCCGCTCTGCCCGCACGATGGCGCGATGCATCCACGACCCGCGCCGCAATCTTTGCGCGGTGATCAGCTCTTCCGGCCAGAGGGCGCGCATGTCAAAGATGAACGGCACCCCGGTCATCCGGCTGACGACGCCTGCGACGGCGGCCGGGATATAGGATCGGGCGTGGATCAACCGGATTCCGTTGCGCCGCACCTCGCGCCGGACCAGCCAGACCATCCGGATCATGCTAAAGGCCGGTGCGATGATCCTTGGACGCGGGCGAAAGCGTTGCGGCAACCAGCGGATGCCATGCGCGGCACATGCTGCGCGCGCGCGCGCCACGGCTGCGGTATCGGCCCAGTCATCGTGCTTTTCATAGGTGATCAGGGTAATGGCATAATCCCGCGACAAACCGCGCAGATAGGCCATCACCTGACTTTGCCCCAGTGGTTCCAGCAGGCCGTTGCGGGTAAGATAGAGTGTGGGGATCAGGGACATAACAATTCCAGATAACGGCTGGCCGCAATCGCAGGGGCGAAATCGGCGGCACGTTGTTTCAGCAAAGCGGGATCATGCGGCGCGGCAAGACCGGCCTGCATCGCCGCGGCAAGCGCATCTGCGTCACGCACCGGGACAAGGCGGCCATATGTGCCGTTCTCAAGGATCTCTGCCGGGCCAGAGGGGCAATCGGTCGCCACGACAGAGGTGCCGCAGGCCAGCGCCTCGACAATCACATTGCCGAAGCCTTCGTAATCGGACGAGAGCACGAAAAGATCGGCGGTTTGATAGAACGGTGTCGGATCGGGGTGGAAACCGGCAAAGATCACCTGTGACGCGACGCCAAGATCATCGGCAAGCGCGCGCAGCTCTGCCTCACCCGCGCCCGTGCCGACGAACATCAGCCTCGCGTCCGGACGCCCCATGCGGGCGAAGGCACGGAGGAGGAGTGGGTGGTTTTTCTGCGCCTTCATGCTGCCAATCGTCACGATGCGCGCGCCGTGGGGTGCGGCCCACAGGCTGTCTACATTACCCAGCAATGCCGCATCGGGCATGGGACGGGGCGGCACCGGGTTGTGAACCACCTCGAACATCCGCCGGGGCAGACGCGACAACGCCGCAATATCATCAGCAACCCCCGCAGAAACGCCCAAGCGCGCATGGGCAAGGCGATAGGATACCGCCATGCTGCCACGCAGGGCGGCCCGATGTAGCCCACCCCAGCGACCATATTGAATGGATAAGGTATTATGCTCTGACACGACGATATTGCCGCGATAACCGGAAAGCCGCATCAGCGGGGCGATCACCGTCAGCGGCCACATGGCGGCAAGCAATGCATCGGGTTGGTGCTGTTTGAGATAGCGCGCCAGAACGCGTGGCAGATTGCGTGCACGCGGGCAATTCAGATCGACCACCGGAAAGGCCGCCTGCGCCTCGGCCAGCAATGCGCCACGGGCCTGCATCAGCACGAAGGTGACGCTGTGGCCTTGGCGGGCGAATTCATGGGCAAGCACGAGACGGATACGCTCGACACCGCCGCCGCGCAGGTCGGGGAGGAGGATAGAAATTGTAGTCATAAGTTTCGATCCAATAGCCCAGTATTACAGTGATCTAACGGCCGAAATCACCGCGCTAGGATCCACATAGATATTACCGTGAAGCGTACCATATTTTTTTACAACCTCCGTGGGAGTACTAACAGCGTCATAGTTCCCCAATACAGCTATGTGCTTGATATGCAAGCAATGCGCAATAGCGCGATAGCATGAGTTTAGCAGATAGGTTTTCCTACGAGTTCCATAGGTAAGAGAAGAGTTCGGCTGCGGAAATATCTCAATTATAGTACTATTCTTATTCATAAAAATAGCATTAGATAGCGCTGCGCCATGCGGCGATACTATAATATCGGCATCTGAAAATAACTTGACCTGACTAGGAAAATCGAGATCTTCCATCTCGACAGCAATGAATCCGATACTCTCAAGCGAGGCGATAAGTTCAGGTTCATTTGATATTCTACGATGCCCCGCTCTTCTTCGACTGATATAGAAAAGAGATTTTTTACCTGATGCTTTAGAGATTCCTAAATAATGCATAAAGTAGTCAGATGTCTCCTGTAGGTCGGGGTTGCTAAACTCAAGGATAGTTTTCGGATTTCTTGCAAAGCTAACGTTACTTAAGAAAGTTAATCCACGATGCATCTTAATCAAATTACCACCGCTGATATTCATCAACCAAGATTCAAACCAGTTATTTGGAATTTTTTCTGGAATAAGAATTCTAGACCCTGCCCATGTCCGCCTCTGACTGAGCAAGCGAGGAACTGCCTCAATGAGCCAATGATAATAGCCAGATGACCAAGTATTATGAAACAGGATATTCTTATCGTTGTGAAATTTACAGTCAATTCCGTATCGTAAGGTTTGCTTAACCATCAGAGATGTCAACTCCCGACGTAACTCTACATATCCAGAATGGAAACTCTCATCTAGTGGGGTAAACTGTTTGAAGCAAACTCCAGATCGACTGACTCCACACCCACCGACATTAATTATGTCACTAGAACTTTCATTGACATAAAAATCCTGAAATAATCCGTTTTTATCCATTGCAATCATATCTCCGAATTGAGTCGAGAAATTTAAATCCCGATAGATATTTTTCTCCAGCGATGTCTACTGGAAACTCTCTTAACAAAAACTAATCCTTTAATAACTATTTACCTCTAAAGCGTGGTGGAAAGTTGGATAATAAAACTGAACTTTCTCCAGTATAGGCTTTAACTTTACAAAAATTTGAAGGCTTATCAACTAATCTAAAGAGAGCAGCGTGACCATCAATCTCTATACAATTTTCTGCAGGTCTGTCTGTAGTGCTGTAGTAGTCCATGAATTTGAAAGAACCACCAAGAAGGCGATCTGATACTGAAATCCATCTGTTGGGAACATTATAGCTATCAGCTAAAATTAAACCATGCAGAGAGGAAGAAAAAACATAATCACATTGGCATAGATCGTTTATGAAGTCTTCAGGTTGCTGCCGGACACTGATAATTTTCACGCACTTTTGGCTTAAAGAGTTAACGTAGTCGGAGAGAATATCCTCATCAGAAAAGTGTGGAATAACGCCAATACAGCCTACTTTTAGACCGCTAGGGTTATAAAAATGCGGCATTAGGACCGCGGGATCACCTAGCGGAACATGTGTTAAGTCAACACCGAGATGAAAGCTAAGCATATCTCGCGTCTGCTTTCCCCTTAATGCATAAATATTTTCTGCTTTAATGCTTCGCTTTGGCCGATGTCCATCAATAGAGCCGCTCCCCCATATGTAGCTAAATTGGCTCGCCGATCCAATTACGCTACCGACGGCACGAATGTGAGGAGTCATTGAGCTACTAACTCGTAAAATTGAACTTCCACTCAATCTTGGAATCAAATATTCATTTAAAAGATCGCCAACATTTGGTATTCCAGTGAAATAAACGACTGGAGTAGCTCCTGGGTTGTCGTGTTTCAATTTTAGATCGGAAATTATTCGAGATAATGCACCAATACTACCACGATTTATCACGCTTCTACTCCCTTTGGTTGTTCAGTTCTAAATATAAGAGTCATTCTTAACTTCATCTAATCGGCCAACCGGCCGAAGAATATAACCGAGACAAGCGCGTTAAAATTTTCCCACCCGGACCGATCTTAATTAATACAACACGTATACCAAATATTGCCGTGATCCCAGAAAGCAGTGGCGCTACAATTAAAGTAGCGATCTGATCGAATTGCGCTAGAATCAACAAAACAATTGAAAGAGATACATGCATGGTGAGTAATCTTATAGAAAGCGACATCCACTTGAACTTGAGAAATTTAATTGCAAGGAGGTTTAGCAACGCAAAGTGCGCAGCGTAAGCGAACAGGAAAGCTGGGCCAGTCACTATTAGGCCAAACTTATTTAATCCCGGTAGAAGAATGATAAGAAACACCACATTGAAATTAATTTGGGTTAATAAAAATATTTTACTGCGTGCAGCTGCTGCGAACGCAAAACTTAGTGCCCAACACGCCAGCTTGAAGACGTTGCCAACGGTTTGCCATTGAAGCAATTCCGCTGCAGGTGCGAAATCAACTGTGTAAAGTAAAGTTGTAATCCAGGGTGCCAGTCCTAGCATAAGCAGCAGTACCGGTCCTCCAATGGCCAGTCCGATCTGAACTTGGTCGTTTATCAATCGGTTCGTGGCGGCGCGGTCGTTAATAACGCCGGCTAAGCGAGGATAGTAGTCGGAGGCTAAGGCCCCCAGTAAAACGCTAATATAGGTCATTGAGATCGCCCAAGCGGCGGCGAAATGGCCCGCGGCCTCCAGCCCTAGGTCTCGCGTGATCAGCCCGCGCACCAAAAGCAGGGTTGCCGCCGTGGCAAGCCCGCCCAGCATGAAGGCCGCGCCCAGTTTCGCCATCGGTTTCCACACCTGCCAAAGCGCGGCTGCGCTGGGGCGGATCGCCGTGGGTTGCGGCAGACGCCGGGTATAGCGCAGGGCGATCACGATGATCGCCAGCGGCTGAATCACGACGAACCAGATCAGCCCCGGCGCGCCATAGGCCCAGACCGCCGCCAGGCCCGCGATGGTGCCGACCAGCGCGCTCAGCACCGTGACGCGCCCCAGATCGCCGATCCGTCGCATCCCTTGCAGCAATGTCGTCTGTGCGGTGCCAAGCAGGGTCAGCAAGATGGCAACGCCGATCAGGCCGACCTCGGTCGCATAGCTTTGATCCCCGAACAGCCATGCCGATATCGGCGCGCGCAGCAGCCACACCGCCAGCATGGCCAGCGCGCCCTGCACCAGATGCGCCGCCAGCAGCACCCGCCGGACGCGGCTCAGTTCCTGTTCTTCACCCTTGGCGCTGGCGATCTGGCGCACACCGCTGGACCCCATGCCCAGCCCGGCGGCGGTCGTGACCACCCCCAGAAGGCTGTGATAAATGCTGAGCAGCCCCACACCCGACGGCCCGAGCAGGATGGCCAATACCTTCATCCGCAGAATGGAAATCATGATATTGACGGCCTGCGCGCCGCCGATCACCGCCATGGACCGGATCAGCCCACGAGAGTTATTTGGCACCGGATCAGTCACACCAATCCAACCAGTTCGCGACACACCAGCGCGGCCTCATCCTGCCCCATCTCGCGCGCTTTATAGGCCTCTATCCAGTTGCGTTGGTCCGCGACCGTGCCCGTCACGGGTGACAGATGGCCATTATAGGCCGGGTCACTGCGCAACCTGTGGATATAGGCCGCATCTTCCGGCTGCACCAGCCGGAGCGACAGGTGAATGCCGTCGATAGGAGAGAGCGTTTGCGCCATCACAGCCTCAGATCGCTGTCTTGCAGATCAAGAACATTCTTCAGGTCATAAAGCACGTGATCCGCTTTGCCGAAACCGCGCATCACCTCTGCCCCCATCGCCCTGAACTGGTCATGCGCGACGGCCAGAACGATCCCGTCGTAACGCCCATCCTGCGGCTGCGACACAAGGGTCAGGCCATATTCATGACGCGCCTCATCCGCATTCGCCCAAGGGTCGTGGACATCAACCTGCAGCCCGTAATCCTGCAATTCGCGCACCACATCGACCACGCGGGTGTTGCGCAGGTCGGGGCAATTTTCCTTGAAGGTCATGCCCAGCACCAAGACTTTCGACCCGTCGACGTGGATCCGGCGTTTCAGCATCGCCTTGACCAATTGTCCGGCCACATAGGCCCCCATGCCGTCATTGATCCGCCGCCCGGCCAGGATCACCTGAGGGTGATACCCGATCTCTTCGGCCTTGTGCGTCAGGTAATAGGGGTCCACGCCGATGCAATGGCCGCCGACCAGACCGGGGCGGAAGGGCAGAAAATTCCACTTTGTCCCGGCGGCCTTCAGCACCGCCTCGGTGTCGATGCCCATCTTGTTGAAGATGATCGCCAGTTCATTGACCAGCGCGATGTTCAGGTCGCGCTGTGTATTCTCGATCACCTTCGCGGCCTCTGCGACACGAATGCTTTCGGCCTTGTAGGTCCCGGCGGTGATGATGCTGGCATAAAGCTGATCCACCTTGTCCGCGATGTCAGGCGTAGAGCCAGAGGTGACCTTGCGGATATCCGGCAGGCGGTGGGTCTTGTCGCCCGGATTGATCCGTTCGGGCGAATAGCCGGCGAAAAAGTCCGTGTTGAACTTCAGGCCCGAGACGTGTTCCAGCACCGGCACGCAATCTTCCTCCGTGGCCCCCGGATAGACCGTGGATTCGTAAATCACGATATCGCCGCGTTTCAGCACCTTGCCCAGGGTTTCGGATGCCTTGATCAGCGGTGTCAGATCGGGGCGTTTATGCGCGTCAATCGGGGTCGGCACCGTGACGATATAGATATTCGCCGCGGCCAGATCGCCCGGATCGGTGGTGAATGACAGATGCGCCGCCCCGCGCAACTCATTTGCGGGCACTTCGAGCGTGCTGTCATGGCCATTCCGCAGGGCATCGATGCGGGCGGCGTTGATGTCAAAGCCGATCACAGGCCGGATCTTGCCAAACTCTACCGCGAGCGGAAGACCGACATAGCCAAGGCCGATAACGGCGATTTTCTGGTTATCCGGCATCATTTCCCCGCATAATCCCGATACCATTTCACAAATCGCGCGATACCGTCGCGGAAATCTGTCTGGGGGCGATATCCGGTGAGTGTCTGCAACAATTCGGCATTGGCCCAAGTCGCGGGCACGTCGCCGGTCTGCATGCCCATATAGTTCCGCTCTGCCTTCTGCCCCAGGCAATCCTCGATCGCGTCGACGAAATCCAGCAGGCGCACCTTGTCGGAATTGCCGATATTGACCACACGGTAAGGTGCCACGGGCGACAGGCTGTCCCCCTCAGGCACAACGCCGTCGGTAGGGCGCACAGGCACTGCGTCAATCAGCAGCCGGATCGCGCGCACCAGATCATCGACATAGGTAAAGTCGCGATACATGTCGCCGTGATTATAGATGTCGATCGGGCGGCCATCGAGGATCGCATCCACGAATTTATAAAGCGCGAGATCGGGGCGACCCCATGGTCCGTAGACCGTGAAGAACCGGAACATCGTGGTCGGCAGATCGTAGATATGCGCATAGGCATGCGCCATGCTTTCATTCGCCTTTTTCGTGGCGGCATAGATGGTCAGCTGGGTGTCGGCCTTTTCGGTCTCGATGAAAGGCATTTCGGTATTGGCACCATAGACCGAAGAGGTCGAGGCCATCAGCAGATGCTTTACCTCCAGCCGCCGTGCCGCCTCCATCACATTGAAGGTGCCGATGACGTTGGCATCAAGATAGGCGCGCGGATTTTCCAGGCTGTAACGGACGCCGGCTTGCGCGGCCAGATGGACGATCACATCAGGCGCGAAGGCGTCGGCGGTGCGGTCGAACAGCGCCTGATCTTCCAGCAGCCCCTCTGTCGCGGCAAAATGCGGGTTCTGCAGCAGCATCTGATGCCGCCGCTGTTTCAGCGCCACGTCGTAGTAATCGGTCATGCCGTCAAACCCATGGACAACAAACCCTTCGGCCAGCAGCAATTTGGCCAGATGAAAGCCGATAAAGCCCGCAGTGCCGGTGATCAGGACCCGCCTTTTGTCGGTGCCGTCATTCTTTTCGGGGGCAGACACAGGGTTATTCACATTAATTACCTTCTGATTTCGCTTTTATTTTAGCCAGCTCGTTTTGCGGCAAATCCGCCGCGACCGCTTCGATCTCGGC
Organism: Yoonia sp.; assembly: GCF_046292185.1. Lineage (GTDB taxonomy): Bacteria > Pseudomonadota > Alphaproteobacteria > Rhodobacterales > Rhodobacteraceae > Yoonia. Next base: position 2,032 of record NZ_JBKBQY010000011.1, on the reverse strand, counting down.
CCGGAGCAGATCGTATTCCGCCATTTTCCGGGTCAAAAACCGCTTGGTCAGATCGGCCTTCGCCGCAATCCCTTTTGGTGTCAGGACATAGGCGTAACGCCGCTTGTCTTCCGCCGCACTGAAATTGCCCAGCTTGACCAAGCCCTTTTCCAGCAGTGCGCTGATTACATAATGCACCCCGCCGGTGCTAACGCCGACGGCCCTGGCAAGGTCGCGCTGGCTCATTTCAGGGTCATCCTGCAACAGGCGCAGGATGCGGAACTGCACATCTTCACGTAGCTTTTCGCGCTGTGTGGTCATATCCAACTGACTTTCACATGGGCTTTGGCACAAAGACGGCAGGTTGCGGGTTTCCAGAGCGTGACCCATCACGATCACGACTGCTCAAGTTTGAGCAGTAGCGCCGCTGGCCATGAAGTTCAACACCCTTCTCGCTCAGGTTGCGATGCATGTTGTGGCGGAAAATAGACAAAATACGCAGGCACGAGGGAATTACACTTCGACATGCGCGGCGCGCCCATGCTAGGAGACACGGGCACCGAAACTGACCGGCTCATCGCTAATCCGGGCTATAGGACCTGACCGATGATCAAAAACACCTCTCTGAAAATCGTCAAACTTATGCTGCTTTCCAGCGCGGCTGGCCTGCATCCCGCGGCTTTGGCGGCGCAGGATATGTCAAGCGTGAACAGCTATGGCATGCCGGGCCATGTGGATATGCCCGCAGCCGTGCCTTTCGATGATGCAGAGTTCATGACCGTCTTCGCGCTGACGGAAACCGAGCGCAAATATACGCTGACCTTTCAGATTATACCGCGGCTGACCGGGGCATTTCGATACAGCATTATCGATGAGTTCCGGAATCGCGAAGAACAGCGTTTTGACCGCAGTTTCGACATCCAGTATCAATTGCTGGACGAGGGTCGCCTGACACCCGGCGTCGCCATCGGTCTGCGTGATTTCATCGGCACGGGCTTGTACAGCGGCGAATATGTCGTCGCGTCGAAACATCTGACGCCGGACATACTTGGCACTGCGGGAATCGGCTGGGGGACGCTTGCGACGCGCAACGGTTTTGACAACCCGCTGGGCCGGCTGGATGACCGGTTCAACCAGCGCGTCCGGGAACAAAGCCTTGGTGGCGAATTGAACACGACTCAATGGTTTCGGGGGGATGCGGCGGTCTTTGCCGGGCTGACATGGCGGTTGGACGACAGATTGTCATTCAGTGCAGAATATTCATCCGATGCGACGCAATTGTCCGGTGACAGCAGCGATGAGGGGTCTGCAATCAATGTCGGGGTCGATTACCGCCTGCGTCCGGGCATCACCCTTGGCGCGCAATATCTGCAGGGCGACACCCTTGGCGCCACGGCTGAATTCGCGCTGAACCCGCGCAAGGCCCCGATGGGCGGCGATATGTCCCCTGCCCCGATTCCATATGCCCCGCGTGACGGCAGTGCCGCCGGTTGGGCTGGTCCCGTCATTCAGGATGCGATCCCGGCGGATGCGCGCAATCAGGCGCTGGCAGCGGGGTTGCAGGGCGAAGGCATGGTATTGCAGGCGATCGCCCTGTCCGACACCGCCGTGCTGGTGCAGGTCCAGAACAACCGGTTCGACAGCAACGCGCAGGCCATCGGACGCATCGCGCGACTGCTGAGCCTGACGATGCCGGCACAGGTCGAACAATTCGATATAGAGCTGGTCGAAAACGGGGTCGCCCTATCGCGCGTGACGTTGCAGCGCGCCGATCTGGAACGGCTGGAATATCAGCCCGATTTCATCAATGCGAGCCTGGCCGCCGCAAGGATCGGCCCTGCCGAAGCTGATCCTGATCTTGTTTCATTGTCGCACCCGCGCTTTTCCTGGGGGCTGGGGCCATATGTCGGATTTGCCCTCTTTGATCCCGAAAGCCCTCTGCGTGCAGATCTGGGGGTAGAGGCTGCGGCAAGTTACCATCTGACGCCCAGCCTGTCGGTGTCGGGTGCGCTGCGCGCCAAGGTATTCGGCAATCGTGACGAATCTGACCGCA
>NZ_JBKBQY010000010.1:0-49887 GCF_046292185.1 Yoonia sp. | reverse complement strand
CCATGCGGCACAGGGATTTTGCGGCCTTCATCTGGCCTTCGGCGCTGGCGATGCTGTTGTTCATTGCCCTGCCGATCGTATCGGTGGCGATCCAGTCGCTTTATGTCGAACATGATCAAGTGCTGGTGACAGCGGAAAATTGCGGACCTTTCGGATGCACGCAGGAAACCCGCGTGGATACCACCGCGACCGCCGCAAAACGGGCAGAGGAACCTTTGGGGCGGTTCAATGGCCTTGGCACCTATACAAATCGCGCGCATCTGGCTGTTAACGAAGTCTCGACAATTCTGTCCGACAATCAGGGTTTCGGTGATACCGTGGCGCGGGTAATGAACCTGCCGTTCTACAAGGCGTTGGCCTTTACCTTGCTCTACACATTTCTGGTCACCCCTTTGGCGATGATCTTTGGCTTTGCGATTGCCCTTGGTGTGAACCGGATTTCGCGCAGCCTAAAAGGTGTTGTGATCTTCATCTCGCTTTTGCCCTATATCGTCACACCGCTGCTGGGGTCGCTGATCCTGTACTGGATGATCAATGCCGACGGGGTGATCGGGGCGACGCTGCAATTCATTTTCAACGATCCTGACCTGTCACTCAAGGCCAGCCCGACGCTCACCTGGGTCACGCTGATCGTCTATGGAACATGGCATATGGCGCCTTTCGCCTTTGTGGTTTTTTACGCCGGATTGCAGACGCTGCCCAAGGATACGCTGGAGTCCGCGATGATCGACGGCGCGAACCGTTGGGAACGTATCCGCTATGTGATCATGCCGCATCTGGCCCCGTTGGCAACCTTTGTCGGGCTGGTGCTATTGATGGATAATTTCCGGGTGTTCGAACCGATCATCGGCTTTTCGGCCGAGGCGCATGCCACTTCACTGTCATGGCTGATCTACAACGATCTGACCGGTCAGGTGAACCAGATGTATGGCTCTGCCGCCGCGACCTCGATCCTGACCATGCTGGGCGTTGTCATCCTGCTGACGCCGATCCTGATCCGGACATGGCGCGAGTTCAAAAGAAAGGCCCATTGATGTCGGAAAAAATAGGATATTCGCGCCCTGTCGCCATTGGGTCGATGCTGGTGCTTGGTGTCTGGCTGGTCCTGGCGGCCTTCCCGTTCATCTGGACGGTCTGGGGGTCGTTCAAGGTCGAAGCGGATTTTTTCAGCCGTGAATCGTTCTGGAATGCGATCACCGGCCCCGCAACGCAGCGCCAGACTGGCGGATCGTTTACGCTGGACGGCTATCGCGGCGCATGGGTGGAACGGGAATTCTACCTTGCCGCTTGGAATACTGTGATTGTGACCGTCTGTGTCACCACGATTTCGCTGTTTTTTGGCACCTTGGGTGGTTACGCGCTGTCGCGGTCCACGCGAAATTACACGTTCTGGATTCTGATCGCCGCTCTCGTTTTCCGCGCCATGCCACATATCACGCTGGTGTCGGGCTATCTGCTGCCGTTTTTTGAGATGAACATCTGGGGCCATCTGCCGACCGCGATCATCGTGCTGGTGGCAATCAACCAGCCGTTCACCTTGTGGATGCTGCACAGCTTTTTCAAATCCATCCCAAAGGATCTGGACGAAAGTGCCATGGTCGATGGATGCACGCGGTTCCAAGCGTTCCGTCTGGCGATCATGCCGGTGATGTGGCCGGGTGTCATCACCACGGGGTTGTTCAGCTTTCTTCTGGCCTACAACGACTTTTCGGTCACGGCGCTACTGCTGAACCAGTCCAATCAGACGATGGTTCCTAAGATCAACTCTTTCCTGGGCACGATCCAGACCGAAGGGTCGATCATGTTTGCGGTGGCCGCCACCGTTTCGGCAACCGTGCCTTTGTTCATCCTCGTAATGTTCTTCCAACGCCAGATCGTCAGCGGGCTGACCGCCGGCGCCGTCAAGGGGTAAACCATGGCCGAAATCCAAATGAAAAACGTCTGCAAACGCTGGGGCCGTGTGGTCGGCGTGCAGAATTTTGATCTGCATATCGCGGATCAGGAATTTCTGGTGCTGCTCGGCCCGTCAGGCTGCGGCAAGACCACGACAATGCGGATGATCGCAGGGCTGGAAGATGTCACAGAAGGCGAGATCGTGATCGGCGACCGGGTGGTGAACAATCTGGAACCGAAAGACCGCGATATCGCGATGGTGTTCCAAAGCTACGGGCTTTACCCCAATCTTTCGGTCTACGAAAATATCCGCTTTCCACTGAAAGTCCGCAAGATACCACAGGCCGAACATAAAGACCGCGTCATGCGTGCCGCCGAAATGGTCGATCTGACCGATCTTCTTGACCGGCGGCCAGCCGAATTGTCAGGCGGCCAACGTCAGCGCGTGGCGCTGGCCCGCGCCATCGTACGTGAACCAACGGTATTTTTGATGGATGAACCTTTGTCCAATCTGGATGCGAAGCTGCGTGTGTCCACGCGTGCCCAGATCAAGAATCTGCAATACCGGCTGAAAACCACCACGATCTATGTCACCCATGACCAGATCGAGGCGATGACACTGGCCGACCGCGTGGTGGTGATGAATGGTGGCGTGATCCAGCAGGTCGGCACGCCGACACAGATTTACGACAATCCGGCCAATACTTTCGTCGCGTCGTTCATCGGGTCGCCCGCTATGAATCTGGTCAGCGGACAGATCACTGGCGGCGTGTTCGAGGCGGAAAATATCCGTGTCGCGGGCTTTGATCCCGCCCATGACGGGCCTGTCACATTGGGCTTCCGGGCCGAGGATGTGGTGATCGGCGACAGCGGCGGCCAGATTGCCGCGCCGGTCTATGCGCTGGAACTTCTGGGCGATGCGTCGATGGTGGCGTTGCGTGTCGGGGGCGATCTGGTCAACCTCAAGGCGGGTAAGGAATATCGTGCCGATATCGGCGCGGTGATTCATGCCAGCCTGCAGGCGAGCACCTGCCATCTGTTCGATGCCACAACCGGGGCGCGTCTGACGGCGGATTGGTGATGTCTTGGCGTGACACTGCCTGTGCGGGCGGCTAGGTAAGGACGACGTAACCCTGCGGAGGCCAGATGAGCAGCAAGGCGGTCACTTCTGTCGATGTCGCCCGAAAGGCGGGTGTTAGCCAATCCGCCGTGTCGCGTTTTTTCACTCCGGGGGCATCGGTATCAGCCAAGATGGCCGACAAGATCCGCATCGCGGCGGACGAACTGGGCTATCGTCCCAACGTGCTCGCGCGCGCGATGATCACCGGCAAAAGCCGGATCATCGGGTTGGTGGTTTATTACTTCGAAAACCAGTTCTACCCCGAAGCGGTGGAAAAGCTGTCCGTCGCCTTGCAGGAAAACGGCTATCATGTCCTGTTGTTCATGGCAGCATCCACTGTGGGTGATGTGGAACCTGTGGTGCAGGAAATACTGGATTACCGGGTGGACGGGATCATCATGGTGTCGGTCTCGGTTTCGTCAACCCTGTCGGACCGTTGCCGCGAAATGGGCATCCCCGTGATGCTATTCAACCGTGACCAGCCAGGCGACCGGCTGCGCGCAGTCACCAGCGACAATTACGAAGGCGGGCGCATGGCGGCGCGGTTGTTGTTGCGCGGCAGGCCAAAACGGATCGCGCATCTGGCCGGGTTTTCCGGCGCCTCCACCCAGATTGACCGCGAGGCGGGATTTTTAGACGCACTGGGCGACGCGGGCACTGGCCTGCACGCCCGTGCCGAAGGCAATTTTCATTATGCCGATGCCGCCGACGCCACACGGCAATTGTTCGATGTGGCCGATCCGCCCGATGCGCTGTTCGTAACCGATGATCATATGGCCATGGCAGCGCTGGACGTGATCCGGCACGAGTTTCAACTGCGGGTGCCCGACGAAGTGGCGGTTGTCGGTTTCGACGATCTGCCGCAGGCGGCGTGGCCATCGTTCAACCTGTCAACGATCCGCCAACCGATCAACCAGATGGTTTCAGCAGCGGTGGCCGAACTGATCGCGGCGATCGAAGGGGCGGTTGATGTCCGCAAGATACGGATACCGCCGACTCCGATCGTGCGCGGCACGACACGGCCCGAATAAAGTCGATGAGGTTGTTTGTGTCTGTGGGCGGCTTCTGCTCCACCGGACGATAGTCGGAGCCGTCCTGATGTCTGCTCATCAACCCGCAAGAGATCATCGTCCGCCGCACAGTCGCCGCATCCTTGAATGTATGTTCAGTGTGCTCGACAAGCTCGCCTTTGCGCTATTGCGAACGATACTGGGGAGGTGTTTTATATCGATTACCTGGTGCAGAGACGAATGAGGGGATTACCTTCAGACGGTGAGTGCAGATCGATTTCATCCCGTCAATAATTCAGTGTCGCGGCAAACAGCCCCGCGCTGTAGATGCTCCAGAGGATGCCGAACACGGCAAGACAATAGACCACTGACCATACCTTTGCCGTCAGGGGTGCCGTAGCTCTCCAAGTCGCTCCGACATTCCAGACAGGCGAAACGATCGCAATACAGGAAAGGAGGGTGCCCCAGTGCAGTGCGCGCAACCATGGGTCCAACGAAGCTGAAAACCGGCTCAGATCAGCCAAAGCATAAGCAAAAAGCCAGATCCAGAACCCCGTCAGCATAAGGACAGCAACACCAGATACCATTGCCGCGATACGGCTCCACCGCAGGGCCGGGGACCGGTGAACCTTGACCAGGTAATAACGACGGAACACTGCATTGGTTGCCCAGCCTACCAGCGTCAGTCCAATGACGACCATAGAGATGAAAAGCACTGGCGTCAGCACGGCAATGGATTTTACCCATGGGACTCGCCTGAATTCCATGATGGAGGAGAACGGCTCCATCACGAAACCTGTCACGTGACCGTCTTTCCGCGTGACCACAAGACGTTCGCCCCCATCCACGGCCTGCCAGATCCACGGCTCTACTTCGCGCCAACGCTTCGGTTCACCAGCAAGCCCGGGGAGGACGGTTGCCAGAAGTTCTCCATCCTGGTTCATGGAAACCTGCGTCTGACCAAGGATATAAAAGGCATCAAGGAAATTTCCGCCGCTAGTCCTGGAAGTGTCATAGGTGCCGATAACATCGCTGCCATGCGCAACAGCGGTGTCGAGCGCCAAAGGAACCTCCGGCGGCGGGCCGATGTAACGTCTCGCGAAGCCTTCCAGCAGCGCCTGCCTGAGTTGGTGACTCGCGGCGCCTGTTCCGTTTGAGTTCAGCGCGATGTAATATCCGAGGCCCTGCTCAGGAAAGATTTGGAGATCGGAGTGGAAATACTGGGTGTCACCACCGTGGCCGATGATGCGGGTATTTCCCCAGTGTTGCTCCAGAAAACCCAACGTCATGCCATCTAGACCAGGATAGTCCGCTGCAGCAGTGGTATGCATGAGGCGAAGCGTTTCGGGAGTCAGGCCAGGCACGTCTCCGGCCAGATGTGCCATGATGAAACGTGCCATGTCATCGCCTGAACTGGATAATGCCCCCGCCGGAGACGGCACAACGACCTCGAAGCGCATGAGGGTGCCGGTCGACGCGCGATCATACCCGGAGGAAAGCCGCCCGGAGAGTTCCTGTGGCAATGGTTGACGAAAAGTCGACGCATCCATGCCTAAGGGGCCAAATATTTCACGCTCGACATATGTCTCAAACGAAAGGCCGGAAACCCGTGACACGATATACCCTGCAAGAGCGGTCCCGTAATTCGAATAGGCCGCAGCGTCGCCTGGGGGCGTCAGCGCGACTGGCACGTTCTCACGAAGGTATTGTTCAAGAGGGACGCCATTTCCAATATCACCGATCATGGATTTGAGCACCTCACTGAACCCGGCCCGGTGGGTCATGAGATCCCGCATGGTTACCGGGCGCCCGATGCTGGGCACCGAGAAATCGATGTAGTTCTGCACATCTTCGTCCAGATCGATCTTGCCGTCTTCGACAAGCTGCATGACCGCCGTCCAGGTAAAAAGCTTGGAAACCGATCCCGCCCGAAACAGGGTCCGACCCGGATGAACGGGGGCACCAGACGCGATGTCCGACACGCCATAACCCTTGGTCAGGAGAGCGCCATCGCGGGAGGTCACGGCGACAACGGCACCGGCAATGTCGGCTGAAGCGAGCGCATAAGGGAGAAAACCGTCAAGCCAGGCTTCGAGATCTTCGGGTGTCGGCGCCGCCGTGGTGTAGGAAGCGGTGAAATCGGGACGCGTTGTCATTTGCGCGCTACCAGGTGCGCCGAAGGTCAGTGACGCCACGGTACAGGCGACAAGAGCGTATATTCGGCTTGATCGAACATTCATTTGATTGGTCCTTGAATGACGACATGCGTCATGTTTCGCCCTCGGACGTCCCTGCAGAAATCCGGGGAATGAGGGTAGAGCTGAATATGCGGAGGCTGCGATCACCGGTGGGTGGGTTAGCCTGCAGGCGGTCAAGGTTGTGTCCCATGTTATCCGTGAACGCGGCTATTTCCGCGGCCGTCGCCCAGAAAGGTATCTGATGAAAATGAACCTGATCACGAGCGAGATTGATGTCGCCAGATGATGTGTAGCGCTCAAAATCTGCGATCATGCCGGCGCAAAATGCAATGAAAGTCGCGTTCAGTTCGTGAGGCTTCAACGACCCAAGAGCGTCATAGCCGAGAGAAACCAGCTTATCGGACAGGCAATAAGACTTTTCGACGGTGCCGCGCACCTTGGTGGTGTCATTGACAACGAGAATGCCGCTTTCGGTAAGCCGAGCAACCTGCCTGTAAAGCGATGCGATCGGTATATCCGGTAGCAGCGCATGCAACTGCGCGGTCGTCAGCCCGTCTTCACCAAGAAGCATCTGAACGATCCTGAGCCGGACCGGATGAAGAATCTCTGCAATGTCCATAAACAATATCAATATTGATAATGATGGCGTTTGTATAGGTTGGAATGTCCCATCAGATGTTGCTCGTCATCCGCAGATTTCTGATTAGTTAGGGTATAGTGACATGGTCCTCGCCAGGTAGAGGATGATCGCGAAGAACGGGCACGGCCTGCTGTGTCGCGATTTATGAGATCAGATCGCCGAAGTCGCCCCGGCTTGATCGGTGGTGATCGCCGATACCCAGGCGGAACCGAAAATGCCGTCTTCTTGGCCGTGTTATCGCGCGCAATGTTGAAACGCTGCGCCGCCTGCCGCCGCTATGGTAGCTGACTTTCGCGCTGCCGTTCTATGTCGTCTGCCAGATAGTAGCGCACGTTATCCTCGAAGCTTTCGTCAGCCTCTAAACCGAGCGCCAGCGCCTTGGCTGGATCGTAGTCGAAACGCCAGCCTGCCACGATATCACGTATCGCAGGATCGTCTTCGAACCGGATGAGCTTGGCGGGTTCCGGGCCGACGACGGATGTCATTGCTGCGATCATCTGGCGAATCGTGAGCGTACGCCCCGGCATTGTCATGGTGCGGTTCTCTCCAAGCTCTTCGGCGTCGATTTCTGCACCACGGACGAGGTTCCGGATGCAGAGACGCGGGCTCAGATAGTAATGCGTGAAATCGGGGGCCACTGGGCAGATGGCTTCTTCGCCGTTTAAAGGTTCGCGGATGATCGACGACATGAAAGAAGACGCGGCGCGGTTCGGGCGACCGGGACGCACCGAGATCGTGGGCAGGCGCAGCGAACGGCCATTGACGAAACCACGGCGCGCATAGTCGTTGACCAGCAACTCGCCGATCGCTTTTTGCGTACCATAGGAGGTCTGAGGATTGGGAACCGTCCAGTCGCGGATCGGGTCGGGCACGTCACCACCGAAGACAGCAAGCGACGAGGTGAAGAGAAGGACCGGCGCGTTTTGCTGGCTGCGCGCGGCTTCCAGCACGTTCAGCACGCCATGCAGATTGACCTGCATGCCGACATCGAACTCTGCCTCGGCATGGGATGAGACCACGGCAGCGAGAAGAAAGATTACATCGAACCGCGCGGCCAGAAGGCTGTCCACCGCCGCGCGGTCGGTGATGTCGCAACTGGCGGTCTTTACAGCAAAAGGAGCGTCGCACGGCGCTGGCGCAACAATGTCGGCCAGCGTCAGCCCGACGATCTCGCGGTCACGCAGCTTGCCTTGCGTGGCCAGTTCACGGACCAGCTTTTGGCCCAGAAAGCCGCCGCCGCCAATGATCAGGATATTCACGTCAGCAATCCCCGCTTTGCCAGATTGCGCATCAATGCGCCCGTGCCGAAGGTCCATTCCGGACAGGTCGTCGAAAGCTGCACGGTATTGCGCAGACTTCCAAGCCGGTCCTCTGAAATCGTCACGACATCGCCTGGCTTATGCGTAAACCCCTGGCCGGGGGTGTCGCGGTCCTGCACCGGGGCAAAGAGCGTCCCGAGGAAAAGCAGTAATCCATCGGGATATTGGTGATGCCGCCCGATGGTCTGTGCGACGATGTCACTCGGATCGCGGCTGATCTTCGCCATCGAGGACCGGCCTTCCAGCACAAAGCCGTCCTTGCCCGTCACATTGAGCGACAGTTCGGCGCGGCGCATATCATCGACGGTGTAGTGGTCGTCGAACAGGCGGATGAACGGCCCGATGGCGCAGGAGGCGTTGTTGTCTTTCGCCTTGCCCAGCAAAAGCGCCGAGCGTCCCTCGACATCGCGCAGGTTGACATCATTGCCAAGCGTGGCACCCCGGATGCGGCCACGGCTGTCCACGGCAAGCACGATTTCGGGTTCGGGGTTGTTCCAGTTTGATATCGGGTGCAACCCGACGCTGGCACCCCATCCAACCGAGCCCATTGGCTGACATTTGGTGAAGACCTCGGCATCCGGGCCGATACCGACCTCCAGATATTGCGACCAGAGACCTTCCTTTTGCAGCACCGCCTTGACCTGCATCGCCTTTTCGGAACCGGGCACGATCCCCGCGAGGCTATCGCCGATCACGCCTTGCACCCGCAGCCTGATGTCCTGCGCGCGGTCGGCATTGCCCGCCGCCTGTTCCTCGATGACTCGCTCGACCATGCTCTCGGCAAAGGTCACGCCGGCAGCCTTAATCGCCTGAAGGTCGGCGGGCGCGAGGATATGCGGGGTGCCGGGCGCTTCGGTAGAGGCGCTCGCAATCGCGTCGAGCGATCCGATATCGGTGCCATCGGCGTTTTGCACATAGGCGACAAGGTCATCGCGTTCCAACAGATCGCGCATCGTCGGCACCTCGCGCGAGGTGATGTCGATCACGCGGCCATTGCGCAGAGTGACGACAGCGGGGCCGTCGGCGGTCTGAACGCGGCCGATCAGCAGGGCGTGGGAATGGTCATTTGGTAACATGTTAGCGCCTTTCTTCGTGGCTTTGTTCCTGTGGCAGAGGCCTGCCCGGATTTGCGGAATGGGTTTGATTTCCCGCAAGCACGACGTGGGCCTGCGCTTGTCCTTCGTTGCAATTGGTATAGCATTCACGTGTAGAAACAAGGCGGTCATCAGACCGGAAGGGCGGGATGAACATGGCAGATGTCCGGAAAATAGGCTTCATCGGCTTGGGTTGGATGGGGCAGGGGATGGCGTCGAACCTGATGCAGGCGGGGCATGCGCTACCCGACACGCGCGACCTGCCGTTCCACAATCACGAAAGCATAACATGACCAAATCGATTCTGATCACCGGCGCAGGCAGCGGCATCGGACGCGCCACGGCCCGGCATTTTCTAAACGCAGGCTGGCGCGTGGCTCTGACCGGGCGGCGCGAGGACGCCTTGCACGAAACTGCGGCGGCTCAAGCCGCAGCGTTGGTCGTGCCGTGCGACGTGACGAGGGAGGCGGCTGTGGACGCGCTTTTTGCGCGTATCGCGGATGAATGGGACCGGCTCGATGTGGTTTTCAACAACGCAGGCACCAATGTCAAAGGCCGGCCCATTGACGAAATCACCGTCGCCGAATGGCAGCAGGTTTGCGACGTCAACATCACTGGGATGTTCCTTGTCGCGCGCGGTGCCTTCGGATTAATGCGACGCCAAAGCCCGCGGGGTGGACGGATCATCAACAACGGATCGATCTCGGCGCATGTGCCGCGCCCCGGCTCGGCCCCCTATACGATGTCCAAACATGCGGTCACCGGGCTGACGCGGACTCTCTCGCTTGACGGCCGCGCGTTCGATATTGCCTGCGGGCAGATCGATATCGGCAACGCGCTTACCGATATGGCGGTGGCGATGACCCAAGGTGTGCCGCAAGCCGATGGGTCAATGGCGGTCGAGCCGGTGATCGACGTGGCTCATGTGGCCGATGCAGTCATGCATATGGCGTCCCTGCCACCCGACGCGAATATCCAGTTCATGAACGTCATGGCAACGAAGATGCCCTTTATCGGACGCGGTTGAAGCGCCGATAAAGGGCTGCGATTTGGTTGCTCAATGATTGTCGCGCGGCACCCCTTTTGATGTCGCGATGCGCTGGTACGCGACGGCGGGCTTCAGAACTGCACCGCTGCCAAGCTGATCGACCAGCCCGCGCTGGATTTCCTGCCAAGGGGTCTGGTGGGCCGGATAAGGGTAGCCGCCCTGCGCCTCAAGTTCGGTGCGACGCTGGCGGAGCTCAGCGTCATCAATCAACATGTCGGCGCTGCCGGTGTTCAGATCGATGCGCACGCGATCACCTGTCCGGATCAAGGCCAGCCCGCCGCCAGCAGCAGCTTCGGGCGAGGCGTTCAGTATCGAGGGAGAGCCTGACGTGCCTGACTGGCGTCCGTCGCCGATGCAGGGCAGCGCATGGATGCCACGTTTGATGAGATAATCGGGCGGACGCATATTGACGACTTCGGCAGCACCCGGATACCCGATTGGCCCGGCACCCCGCATGAAAAGCAGGGTGAATTCGTCGATGGCGAGCGCCGGATCGTCGATCCTTTTGTGATAATCCTCGGGGCCGTCGAAGACCACGGCCTTACCCTCGAATGCGTTGGGATCGTCGGGATTGGACAGGTAGCGATCACGAAACTCGGGCGAGATGACCGAGGTTTTCATGATGGCATTGTCGAACAGATTGCCTGAAAGGACGATGAAACCGGCATCGGTGGTCAGAGGCGTCTCGAAAGGTCTGATGACATCCGGGTCGAGAGTGGGGGTCGCGCGGCAGTTTTCGCCGATGGTCTGGCCATTCGCTGTCGGGGCATCCTCGTAAATCAACCCTTTCTTCATCAGTTCGTTCACAACGGCAGGCACGCCACCGGCGCGGTGGTAATCCTCGCCCAGATATTCCCCCGCGGGTTGAAGATTGACCAGAAGCGGGACGTGGTGACCATGCGTCTGCCAATCCTCGATCTGAAGATCGATGCCGGTATGGCGGGCGATGGCGTTGATGTGGACGGGCGCATTGGTCGAGCCACCGATGGCGGAATTGACGACGATGGCGTTGAGGAAATTCTCGCGCGTCAGAATATCGGAGGGTTTGAGGTCTTCATGCACCATGTCGACGATGCGTTTGCCCGTGCGCCACGCGATGGCCGCGCGGTCCTTGTGCGGGGCAGGAATGGCGGCAGACCCCGGAAGCTGCATGCCGAGCGCCTCTGCGAGTGAGTTCATTGTTGTCGCCGTGCCCATCGTGTTGCAATAGCCCACAGACGGTGCGGAGGACGCGACGAGTTCGATGAACTCTTCATAGCCGATCTCACCGGCAGCCATCATTTCGCGGGCTTTCCAGATGATCGTGCCCGAACCGGTGCGCTGCCCCTTGAACCAGCCATTGAGCATCGGACCGACTGACAGGGCAATCGCCGGGATATCGACGGTTGCTGCACCCATGAGCATGGCCGGCGTCGTCTTGTCGCAACCGATTGTCAAAACCACGCCATCAAGGGGATAGCCGTAAAGCACCTCCACCAACCCGAGATAGGCAAGGTTGCGGTCAAGGCCTGCAGTGGGACGTTTCCCCGTTTCCTGAATCGGGTGAACCGGAAATTCGAAAGCGATGCCGCCTGCCTCGCGGATACCTTCGCGGACGCGTTCAGCCAGAATGATGTGGTGACGATTGCAGGGGGAAAGATCGGACCCGGTTTGCGCGATACCGATGATCGGCTTGCCTGACTGGAGTTCTTCGCGTGTGATCCCGTAGTTCATGTAGCGCTCCAGATAGAGCGCGGTCATGTCCGGGTTTTCGGGATTGTCGAACCATGCACGCGAGCGCAGCTTTTTCATAGGGTTTCTCCAGTTTCAGATGTTGATGCCGCCGGAACAGCGCCACGGTTGGTCCGCTGTTCGCGAAGGTAGATGATAAAGCTCGACGTGAGAATGAAGGCGGCCCCAACCAGCGTCAGCAGACCCGGCAGTTCGTTGAAGAACAGATAACCGAGAATAATCGCCCAGGGCAGCAGCGTATACTGCAACGGGGCGACGGTGGCGGCATCGGCGAGCTTTACCGCGCGGTTGACGCAGATATGGGCGAACATAGCCACGACACCCAGAGCGCCGAGCAGCATGAAGTCGGGCATGGTTGGATTGACCCAGCCGAAGGGGGCGAAAATCAGTCCCGCGACAAGTGCGCCCGCAATCTGGAAGAACACAAGCGTCATGTCAGGCGTGCCGCGCAGGGTGCGCCCGGTGACAACCATGAGCGCAAAGGCCAGCGTGCCGATGACGGCAAAGACAATGGCGACGGGTTCCACTTCGCCCGACGGGGTCAGCGCGATAAGCACACCGATGAACCCGAGCCCTATGGCGGCCCACCGCACGGGGCCGACCTTCTCTTTCAGCAAAAACGGCGACAGCGCTGCGACATAGATTGGTGCGGCCAGCCAATAGGTCATGACATCGGCCAGAGGCAGATAATAGACCGCCCAGTAAAAACAGAAGACTTCGGCAGTGGAAAACACGACGCGGACGAACTGTAGCAAAGGGCGTTCTGCCGAGAGGATCGGTTTCACGCCGGCCTTCCAGAGAAATGGCAGCAGGATCACCAGCGCGACAGCCGACCGCAGCAGCAATACCTGACCGACGGAATAGGTCGCGACCAGCCATTTTCCCATCGCGTCATTCAGCGAAAAGAGGAACATGGCGAGCAGCATCACGAGCACACCCATGCGGGTGGGTGACATGGTGGAGAAAGCGCTACGGATCACAATTCACCTTCCATTGGCCGCGCCGCAATGTCTTGGCGGCTGTAATCTGCATGCGGCAGTCCTGACAGCGTCAGCAAAACGGCCGGGCCCGCCCCCGCCCTTCGTCGTCGGACAGAAAGCTTACTGACCGCGAATTTCGGCGAGTTCAGTCATCACGCGTTCGATCACATCGGCACCTATTGAATCCGCACTGCGGTCATAGACACCCGCAACGGCTTCGCGGATCTGGGCCATGGCATCTTCCGAGATATCGTTGACTTCGAGACCGGCCTCCATGATCCGCTGCAGCGATTCATCCGAAAGCGAACGGCTGGCATCGCGCTGGACGTCGCGCCCGACAATCGCGCAGTCGAGCAGAATCTGCTGCTCTTGCTCGGAATACCGGTCGAAGATCGGCTTCGAGAACAGAACCATGAACGGCGTATAGGCGTGACGTGTGTTAGAGACGTAATCCTGTACTTCATAAAAACGCGACGTGTCGATTGTCACATAGGGATTTTCCTGTGCGTCGATGGCACCGGTTTCCAATGCCGTGAACACTTCTCCGAAGGCCATCGGCGTGGCGTTGGCGCCAAGTGTCTGGAACGTGTCGAGGAAGATGTTGTTCTGCATGACGCGCACCCGCATCCCGGTGAAATCCTCCAGGCTCGCCACCGGGCGCAGTGAATTCGACAGGTTGCGGAAACCGTTCTCCCAATAGGCCAGATTGATGAGATTATGCTCGGGCATCATATCGGCCATATACTGACCGAATTCGCCGTCGAGCAGGGCATCCGCCTCGGCCTCGTCCGAGATGAGGAAGGGCAGATCGAACACACCGAGAGCCGGTTCGATGGCGACCAGCGGCGACGTCGAGGACACGACCATTTCAAGTGTTCCCGAACGCAGCGACTGCGCCGATTGCAGATCGTCACCCAGTGCCGAACTCCAGAACGCATTGATTGTCCATGCATTGTCCGTCGCCTCGTTGATGCATTCGGTCATCGCTGCCACGCCATCCCCAACGGGGTGATCCTCGGCGATGCCGTTGGCAATGCGGATGGTCCGCTCGGAAATTTCGGCATTGGCTGGTATCGCCACGCTCAGTGCAAGAATGGCAGCCGTTGAGGTTGTGATATAGGTCTTCATAGAAAACTCCTCCCATATTGGGTTTTCAAGGGTGGTACCGTATCAACGCAGCCAGTTCAGCGGCGTGATGACGATTTCGGGGAACAGCACAAGCAGCACCAGAACAATGACTTGGGACAGGATGAACGGCAGGACTCCGCGTATGACCTTGCCCATAGGCACCCGCGAGACACCGCTGACGACATTGAGAACAACGCCAACAGGCGGGGTGATCAGAGAGATGCAGGCCGACATCACGAACATGATGCCGAAATAGACTGGATCGATCTCGGCAGCGCGGATCATCGGCATAAGAACCGGCGCGAAGATCAGGATGGTCGGCGCGAGATCAAGAACCATGCCAACGATCAGCAGCAGGATCACAATGCAGAGCATAAGCAGCTTTGGCCGGTCGATGAAGGGCTGCACGAGGCCGATCAACTGGTTCGGAATATTGGCCGAGGTGATCAGCCATGAGGTGACAAGCGCCGCTGCCACGAGGAACATTACGATGGCGGTGGTCTTTGCTGCCGTGACGAAGACGCGGTACAGCTTGGACCATGTGAGTTCGCGGTAGATGACGCCGCCGACGAAAAGCGCATAGACGGCCGCAACCACTGCGGCCTCTGTTGGGGTGAAAAGCCCGAACCGGATACCGGACAGGATAATGACCGGCATGAAAAGCGCCCAGATTGCGGCGCCGCCAGCTTTCATGCGTTCCTTGCCCGATCTCCGGGGCAGCGTCGCGACCTTTTCGCTACGTGTGACGAAGCCCCACATGATCGCGAGAGAAATCGCCATCATCAGACCCGGAACGATTCCACCCAGAAACAGGCCGGTGATCGAGACGTTCGCGGCAACACCGAAGATGATATAGGCGAGCGAGGGCGGAATAACCGGGGCGACGATACCGCCAGCGGCCATAAGACCGGCAGCGCGTGGCACGTTATAACCCGCATCGCGCATCATCGGCACGAGGATCGCCGCGAGCGCTGCGGAATCTGCGGCCGCCGAGCCGGACATCGAGGCCATGATGACCGCTGCCATCACTGCAACAAATCCCAGCCCGCCCCGGATATGGCCGACGCAGGTGACGGCGAAATGGACAATCCGGCGCGACAGCCCGCCCGCATTCATGAGCTCGCCCGCGAGAAGAAAGAACGGGATCGCCAGAAGCGTAAAGGAGTTGGCGCCAGTGATCATCTGCTGCGCGATGATCTGGGTGTCGAAGATGCCCATATAGGACATCAGCACGATGCCCGTGGTCAGTAGCGCGAAGGCGACCGGCAGCCCGACTGCCAGACCGATAAAGAGCGAGCCCAAAAAGACGAGGATAATCATACAGCGCGATCTCCGGCTTTTTCGTCTTCATACTCGCCCACGAAACGGGCGATTTCGCTATCCGCGACGCGACCGGTGACGATCTCGAAAATGCGGAAAACCGCGATAATTCCGATGCCCAGAGACGTGAAATAGCCAATGCCGTAGACCCAGATCATCGACATGCCGACGACCGCTGCAGTCATTGACGCGTTGATCGGGTGCTGCACATAGGTGCCGTGGAAAAACACCACCGCCGTCATCAGAATGATGAGGTTTGTGATCACCATGCAAACCAGTCTGCCCCGACGACCCAAGAGCCGCACAACGGTTTCGACACCGATGTGACCATGATCCTTGAAGGCCAGCACAGCACCCACGAAGGTCAGCCAGACGAAGAAATAGCGGCTCATCTCTTCGGAGTAGTTCAGTCCGCTGTTGAACCCATACCGCAGCACGACATTGGTCGCGACCATGACAACCATGCCGAACAAAAGGGCAGCAAGGACGAACTCAACGAGCCCGACGATGAGATTCATGGCGCGGTTCATGAGCGGATCACCCCGCCCATGCAAAAGCTTGCAGATTGGACATGTTCAGGCCTCCTCCCAAAGGCGCGCCATCGTCGTTGGCGCTGCGAACTCTGTCAGCATAGCGGCGAATTTCGTGACGCGCCGAGCGTTATTATAGACAATACTTAAATGATAGCGTATATCATTGTCAACGATAGCTTTTGGCTGTTCGTGTGTTCCGAGAGACTTTATGTCAGCAAAATACGATAAATATAAGGCTGTTACGTTAAAAGATGTCGCTGCTACTGCCGATGTTAGCGTTATCACTGCATCACGCGCCCTGCGAACCCCCGACATTGTGTCGGAAAAGGTGCGATTGCGGGTAGAGCAGGCTGTCAGCACCCTGGGCTACAGGCCCAATCTGGCCGCGCGAGCGTTGGCTTCCTCAACAACGTCAACGATTGGTGTGCTGATTCCTTCGGTGACAAACCTCGTATTTGCAGAAGTGATGCGCGGGATCTATGACGCGGTTGAAAACACGCCAAATCAGGTTCAACTCGGCAATACCCGCTATACCAATCGCAAAGAAGAAGAGCTGCTGCGCGTGTTTGCAGCGCAGCGCCCCATGGGGCTGATTGTGTCCGGCATCGACCATTCCGAGACGGCGCGCGGCTTGCTGAATAGTTTCACATGTCCGGTCGTTCAGATCATGGATATCGGACCCGACCCCATCGACATGATGATCGGTTTTGACCATCGCGAGGGTGGACGCGCCGCTGTGCGGCATCTGCTTGCCAAGGGCTACCGGCGTATTGGTTTCATTGGCGCGCGCATGGACCCACGTGCGCAAAGACGCCTGGATGGCTATAGCGACATTCTTCAAGCCGAGGGCCTATATGACGAGACGCTGATCCTGACTTCGCCCCAGCCGTCTTCAGTGATGCGCGGAAGCGAGATGTTCGTCGATTTTCTGGAGAGGGCTCCTGATGCCGACGCGGTCTTTTTCAACAATGATGACATGGCTTTGGGCGCGTTGTTCGAATGTCAACGCCGCCGCATTCGGGTGCCGCAGGATTTTGGCATCATGGGATATAATGATCTCGACTATGCCGCCGCCAGCGCACCGACCATTTCCACGATCCGTACACTTCGTTATGAGATGGGGCGTCGCGCTGTCGAGATGGTCATTGCCACCTCACAGGGGGCACGACCAGACCCAGCTGTCGTGAATGTGGGGTATGAACTCAAAGCGCGGCAGAGCACGGCCAGGTGACCCTGGATTGCGCTTAAGTCGGTGCGTTCGGTCAAGGTTCTGGTCGCGTATGGCTTTGCCTTCGGTTCCCTTGCGTTCGATAGGACCGGAACCGTTTACCAATCGGCGACGGTGCCATCGGCTGCATTGAGGAACGTCGCCCGTTTATCTCCGCCAGCGCATGATTATGTTCTTGGGAACACGTAGCCATCGAACAATTTTCGCGTCGTCCGCAGGGTGCCTGCACGCTGCACCTGACCTGCGGCATCGCGTTCCAGCACGACCTCTGCCGCGCCGGTCGGGTGCGCAATGACAAAGGTGTCCCCGTCCGGAAGATGTGCCAGATCGGCGGCGGGCGATCCGGGCAGGGCGCAGGCGGTCGCTACGCTGACCGCGGCAAAGACCCCGATTGTTGCATGACAGCGATGCGGAATAAACGACCGGGTGTTGATCGTGGCGGTGGCAGACGCCGACACCAGCGTCATCTTGGGCACGCTTTTATCGGTCACGTCGCCCAGGTTCATCAGCGGCCCGGCTTGCAGGCGGATTGCTTCCAACCGGGACTTCAGGGCTGTGTCCGCATCAAGCGTGGCGCGATCCTCGTCGCCCGTGATACCCAGATCGCGGGCGGCCATGACGACGCAGGGCATGCCATTGTCGATCAAGGTGCAGGCGATGCCGTCGATCATGTCCACGGCGTTGCCTGTCGGCAGCAGTGCGCCGCACATTGACCCGGCAGTGTTTTCGAACATCAGCGGCACTGCCGCGTGGCAACCCGGCACACCGTCGATCCGCGCAGCACCGTCATAACAGACCCGGCCCCGTGGCGTTTGAATGACGGCGGTCGCCACCTCACCTGTGTTCAGCATGTGGATGCGGACCTGCGTTTCTTCATGCTGTGTCTCGACCAGCCCCCGTTCGATTGCGAAGGGTCCGACGCCTGCCAGTATATTGCCGCAGGCCTGTGCATCGCTGACGAGCGGTTGATCGACAAAGACCTGCAGGAACAGGTAATCGACGTCCGCGTCGTCCCGGCGCGACGGTGACAGGATCGCCACCTTGGAGGTTAATGGGTCCGCCCCGCCGATGCCGTCGATCTGTGTTGCATCGGGGGACCCCATGATCCGCAGCAACAGGTCGTCCCGTGCGGCGATATCATACGGCAGGTCGCTGGCCAGAAAGTATGCGCCCTTGGACGTGCCGCCGCGCATCCACATGCAAGGGATGCCGCTTGACTCAGACATACTTCAGGCCCTTTTCTGCCAGCCGCGACCGCATGTCATATATATCGAGGCCAAGTTCGCCATCCGCTAGCCGCTTGCGCTTGGCGTCTTCTAACGCCAACCGAGCCTGCGCCTTCTCGTTGACCGCAGCGGCATCTGCGCGTTTCACGACGACGACGCCGTCATCATCGGCCACGATCACATCACCTGCTGCGATCGCCTGCCCGCCGCAGACGATAGGCACGTTGACGGACCCGATGGTTTCCTTGACCGTGCCGGCGACGCTGATCGCGCGCGACCAGACCGGAAAACCCATCTGCGTGAGGTCGCGCACATCGCGCACGCCTGCGTCGATCACCAGCCCGCGACATCCCCGCGCCTGCGCTGAGGTCGCCAGAAGATCGCCAAAATATCCCATGTCGCAGGGTGAGGTCGGCGCGAGGACAAGGATATCGCCGTCGCGTAACTGTTCGATAGCAACATGGATCATCCAGTTGTCCCCCGGGGGCGCGCTGATCGTGACGGCGGAACCAGCGATCTGTGCACCGGTGTAGATCGGGCGCAGGCTGGACGACATACAGCCGCTGCGCCCCTGCGCCTCGTGGACCGTCGCCGCCCCGGCCTGCCCCAATGCAGCAATGATTTCCGCGTCGGCGCGGATGATATTTTGCACGACCTTTGCCATGTCAGTCTCCTATAATCGGCGTAGTGCCGAGGGTGTGAAATTCGTCGATGATCTATGGGCCTCAGGCTGCGTCGACAGCGTCAGACCGTAGACGCGGGTAAATAAGTAAGCCTTCATTAAAGGCCTCTCCATGGCCGAAACGGGCAATTACAGGCTGTCCACGGTGCGCGGAAAAATGCTCTGGAAACCTTCGGCGTATTTGCAGTCACGTCCGCCGGATTGGCCGCCGGAGTTGCGTTTGAAATGGTTGGCACGTTGCTGGGCTGTGCGGGTGTAGTACTCCCATAGGTGCTCCTGCCCCTGCATGCATTCGATTGCTGCGCGTTTGCGATCCCAGACTGAAGTAATGTCGAGGAAGGTGTCCGGTTTCCATCCCATCTGTTCGCTCTGATGCGGTTCAAACAAGTAAAGCTGGGGCGCGCCCAACACCTTCTGCCCCGGATTGTGGCCCCAGGCTTGTGCGATCATGCGGCATTCCAGAACGGCGTTTGTCGTGTTCATGTGGTCGGTGTTGTAGGGGTCATATTGGCTGTGGCTCAGCATGAAAGACGGCTGAACATCGCGGATCACATCGACGATACGCGCCTTGTTTTCTCGGCTGAAATCCAGCGGGTAATCCCCCATGTCCAGTGTGACCAGATCGTGAACCCCCAGGGCCTTGGCCGCCGCTTCTGCCTCAGCGTGGCGGGCATCCTTGACCTTTTGCAGGGTCATGCCCTCTTGCTTCCACAGCTTGGCGCTTTCGCCGCGTTCCCCGTAGGACAGGCATAGTACCGTAACGTTGACGCCCTGTTGCTGGTGCAGGGCAATGGCCCCACCACAGCGCCAAACGAAGTCAGCCGCATGGGCGGAAATGACGAGCGCGGTTCTTTCCGACATTGTGATGTCTCCTGTTTCTCTAAATCGTTTCGGGCCAGTAAAGGCGGGACGGGTTGGTGACGAGAAGCTTTTTCAGCAACTCTTCGGTCGGTGCGATCTGCGTCAACAGATCCACCAAGGCACCGTCGTCGGGCATGTTCTTCTTAATATTGGGATGGGGCCAGTCGGTGCCCCAAAGCACGCGATCCTCAAACCGGGTGACAAGGGTGCGGGCAAAGGGGACTGCGTCGGCGTAGGGGGGGCCAGACTTGGTGATCCGCTCCGCCCCGCTGACCTTGACCCAGAACCGGTCATCTTCCATCAGATCCAGCAGCATCTTGAACGGTGCCTGATCGACACCTCGTGATGCATCCGGGCGGCCCATGTGGTCGATCACCAAGGGGACCGGCAGGGTTTTAAGAAGGGGTGCGAGGACTTCGAGGCGGTCCGCCTCAAAATGCACGACTGCGTGCCAGCCCAAGGGGGCGATGCGGGCTGCAAGTTCCCGCACCGCATCGGTATCGGCGTCCTGTCCCAGGTGGGTAACGAAGTTGAATCGGATACCGCGGACACCGCCATCGTGCAGGCGCTGAAGTTCGGCGTCAGATACGTCGCGCGCCACCATGCCGACCCCCCGACAGGTGCCGTTTGACCGCGCGATGGCATCAAGCATGGCTGCGTTGTCAGTGCCGTGGCAACTGGCCTGCACAAGAACCGTGCGATCAAGGCCCAGCTTTTCGTGCAGGTCCACAAGTGTGGACCACGGCGCATCAACGGGCGTGTAGGTCCGCTGTGGCGCGAAGGGAAAATCCGCAGCCGGGCCAAAGACGTGACAATGCGCATCGCAGGCACCGGTAGGCAAGTTCAGCGCCGGGATCGACGGGGACGGGTGAAAAGGCAGATTTTCGTTTGCCATGATTAGTCCTTTTGCGTGGCAGATAGGCCGGTGAGAGGTGGCGTCGCCCAGAAACGGAGGGTCAATGCCACCAGTCCAGCTAAGCCGATCAGGCGGGCCGCCAATGTGACGGGGTCGATTGCCGTGACGGCGCTTGGCCAGAGAACCAGAAGTGACGCCACGATGAGGCCAAGTCGTTCGAGCCCTGCCAGCGGCCTGACGAACCAGCCGGCAAAGGCAACGGTGAGGCCAGAAACGCCGATGACCGCTAGGATTGCCGACAGCGTGACATCCAGCCCCGAACCCACCATCACCAGGCCCGGCATCGTCACGAACAGGAACGGAATGAACAGTTTCACGAAACCCAGACGGACAGCCTCGAACGCGGTGGCATTGGGGTCGCCGCCAGAGATCGACGCGGCGGCATAGGCGGCCAGCGCGACTGGTGGTGTGATGGCTGACACAAGGCCATAATAGAAGATGAACATGTGCGACACGATCGGTTCCAACCCAAGCCGGGTCAAGGCAGGGGCAACCAGCACCGCCAGCAGCAGGTAAGCCGCTGAGGTGGGCAGCCCCATCCCCAACACGAACGACACCGCTGCTGTCAAAAGCAGGATCGCGATCATGCTCGATCCGCCAAGTTCGACAATCAGACCCGACAGCATCAGGCCCAGCCCGGTCAGGTTCAGCACCCCGATCACGGCGCCGGCCGCCGCGACCGCCGCGACAATCGGCATGGTTGCAAGCAGCGTATCACGGCAAACGAGAACCAGTCCGACCAGACCGATCCGCGTGTCCTTGCGCCAAGGTGAAATCAGCAGGCCAATGATCAGACATTTGACGGCCGCGCGGGTGGGCGAGTCGCCACTGATCAGAAAGCCAATCAGCCCGATCAGCGGCAACAGCAGATAGCCGCGCGTGGCAAGTGTGCGCCACAAAAGTGCCAGCCCGGCATCCATGTCAGGCTTCAGCCCCAGACGCCCGGCTTCGAGCCGGACCGAGACCATCAGGGCCAGTACGTAAAGCAGCCCCGGTATCAACGCTGCAAGGGCGATCGTCCCATAGGGCACCCCGATGATTTCGGCCATCAGAAAGGCAGCCGCGCCCATGACCGGTGGCAAAATTTGTCCGGCGGAAGACGCCGCCGCCTCAATGGCACCGGCCGTATTGGCGGAATAGCCGGACCTTTTCATCAGTGGGATCGTAAAGGTGCCGGTGGTCACCACGTTGGCCACCGCCGAGCCATTGATCGTGCCCAGCATCGTCGATGACAGAGCCGCCGAAAGGCCGGGCCCACCCACCATGCGGCCGGTCAGGCCACGGGCGATATCGACAAAGACCTCGCCGGTGCCAATCTTCATCAAAAGACCGCCCAACAGCGAGAAAAGAAAGATGTATTCGACGGCAACGCCCATCGGCACCCCGAATACCCCCTCGGTCGAGAGCATCAACGTCGAGGTCAGCCGCCGCAGGTCATAGCCGCCGTGGCCGTACTGGCCGGGTATCATATAGCCGAACCAGGCATATATAAGGGCGATCGTCATCAGGATTACCAAAGGCAAACCCAAGGACATCCGCACAAGCACGAAGACGACGGCCATCAGGCCGATAAAGATCGGCAGATCAGGCGACGTCGCCATCGCACCGCGCATGACGATGTCGACATAACTTTGTTCGATATGAAATCCCGGCACCAGGGCGACAATGGCCAGCGCATAGCACATGAACCGTACCCAGTTCCGCTGTGCCCGCAGACCCAGCGCCAGAAGCCCGGCGCAGGCGACCATCGAAAAGAATACTGCCCGCAGTATCAGCGCCGTGATCAGGCCAAAATACGCGCCATAGATGACCAGCGCGGTCACAAGCACGGCAAGACCCGCGTAGAGAAGGGAGACGATTACCGTCTCCCTCTGCCCACGGTTGGCGTCACGGACAAGCCACATATTTTCCAGACTGCGGGCCATGTTCTGATCCGTTCTAGTTAGAAGACTGCGCATCGAAGTAGGCTTGCGCGCCTTCGTGCAGCGGGATCGGCGTGTTGGGCGCGTCAGCGGCGTTTATCGCGGCGGCCTGCGGATGAACCTGGCTCAGCTCTTCCAGATTGTCGAAGATCGTGGCGGTCAGCGCCTCGACCTGTGCCGGATCAGCGTTTGCATTCACGAAAAGCGTCGCCGGATCGTTGACGACAAACACGGCCTCGGTCTGGTCGGGATAGGTGCCGGCCGGGATGCTGTAAGGCTGATAGAAAGGGTATTCTTCGAACATTCCCGCAATCGCGGTTTCGTCCAGCGACAAAAGCACCATGTCGTCCTGCGCATCGAGATCGATCAGCGCCGCTGTCGGTGCGCCGGCCAGCACGACCGTCGCGTCGACCGTGCCATTGGTCAGGGCCGCCACACCTTCGGTGTAGGACAGAAACTCGACCTTGCTGGCATCGAAGACACCGTAAGCTTCCAGCAGACGCTGGCCCAGAACGGCGGCGTTAGATCCCGGTGGGCCGAGGTTGATACGCTTGCCGTCCAGACCCTCAAAGGACGTGATGCCTGTGCCTGCGGTGGTCGCGACCTGCAGAACCGCGGGATAGAGGTACGCCATTCCAGCGACGGGCTGCGCGCCGTCCGCAAATGGGCCAATGCCCTCGGCCGCTTCGAACAGCGTCGAGGCCGATGAAAAGCCGAAGGTCATCTGATCGGCTGCAACCCGTCGGATGTTCTCGACTGACGCACCGGTCACTTCCGCACGGGCTGTGGTGCCGTCCAGATGCTTGTTGATGACATCGGCGATGCCGGCTCCGATGACGTAGAACAGGCCGCCGGTGCCTCCGGTGCCGATGGAAACGCGCTCCTGCGCGAGGGTCGGGGCAGCAAGGCCGGTTGTCACAGCGGCGGCGGCCAGGATGAGTTTGATAGTCAAGTGTCGTTCCTCCCTTGGTTTAGTTAGTGATCTGTTGTCGGTTCAGGCTTCGCGCGGCGGTGTCAGCGCAATAAGGCTGGCGTGGGTCGCGCTAACGAGGGCATCAATGGCCGCGCCGTGGTCGGCGCCGCTGGCGTGTCCGTCCGAAAGCCGGTCAATCCGCTCGGGGTTGATCAGCGTGTAATACAATGCGCCAAGCAGGAACTGGCTGCGCCAAACGATATCCTCGCGGTCAGCGCCCGGGAGACAGCCTGCGATGGCGTCAAGAAACGCGCGGGTCGTGTCGTCGAAGGATTCAGCGATGATGCGACGCGCTTCGAGATCGCCTTCTGCAGACATGACCGCCCGCAAACGGGTGAACCGGGCACCATCGCCCGTCGTGGCTGAGGACGTGAAAGCAGGCAGCAAATAGGCGCGCAAAATGGCTGTAAGACGGGCCGACAAATCATCCGTGCGGAGCGCCTCGCCCAGCAGCTCTCGCCGTCGTGCGTTCATCGGTTCGGTATGGCGGGCATAGATCGCAGCCAGCAGGCCGATGCGGTCGGTAAAGTGGTAGCCGATACTAGAGACGGAAACTGCAGCTTCCCGCGCTATTTCACGCAGCGACACCGCGCCAAAGCCACGTTGAGCGAAAAGCCTCTCAGCCGCTTGCAGAATTGCCTCTGCCGTTCCCAGATTTCGGTCCGATTTCCCCACCGTGAACCCTCCCTGATTCGAGCACCTACATACGCTTGTACAGAAAATTATTCTATGTGTCTATATTTTCGAACACTTGTACGAATTTCGCAAAACCTCTGTGTTGTTGACTTCCAACGCGAGCGTGAAGCCATCCCCGCGCAAGAGGCAGACTCTCACACCCGGAGCAGGGACGTGGGTCCGATGATGTCGTGGTCTGGCCTGTCGCTGACATGCGTCAAGGACGCTTATGAGATGGGCATATCGGAATTACAGCGCCAGCATCATGTCGGCAGCCAAGCGCTGATCACGGACCGAAGCATGTCCCCAAAGGACCTACTTACCGAGCGGAGTGAAGATCAGGCACGGACGTCAAAAATTCTTTTTCCCCGCTTCGGCGGGATCAGTCTTTTTGTGCAAAATGACTTGACCGGGAAAGACCCGTTACCGAAGTCCTGAGCACAAAGCCGTCCTGTATTTTGACAGCGTGCCGACATAAGCCGTCAATTTGAAATGCATGCAGTCCAGCAGCTTGCCTCGTGTGCTGCTCGAAAACAGATCAGGACGGTTCTGTTACGGGAACGAAGTAAACGGCCCAGAAATACTACGAAGGCAGGAGCTTCTTCGAGGATCATTTGCTGACCAAACCAGTCCGGCGTCTGGACCGGATTATCTGCCTGGTGGATGGTCCGTTATAAGCCGCGATAAAATCACATCTGCCCGCGCGTAAAGATCATCTTTACCCGGATCAGCGGCGATGGCGGCAACCAAGGCTTGCCACTGGGCCGCGGCGGCAGACATGCGACCGCCCAGGCCCAGTTCCTGCACTGTCAGGGCGACTTCTTCCATCTCGGCGGCACGGCGGGCCCCGTGGACCATCATGCGTTCCAGATTATAGCTGCCGCGTTTGCGCCATTGAATATCGGGGTCTGATGCTTCCAGCGAACCGATGACCGCGTCTTCTACACCGGCCTGACGCGCAGCAAGAAAACATTCGGCAGTCAACGCTTCCATCCCTTTGATCATCACCGACCGCAGCATTTTGATAGAGGAGGCCTGACCGATCCGATCGCCGACAATCTGTGGCTTCATGTCCAGCGCGAGCAAGGCCTGCTCTGCTGCGTGGGCATGAGGGCCGGATATCAGCAAAGGGACGTGATGCTGTTTTGGATAGACAGGTGCCATAACGGCAACATCGACATAACGCCCGCCCGCTTTCTGGATCACATCGGATGCGGCCCTTTTTGTGCCGGGTGAACAGGAATTACAGTCGAACCACAAAACGCCCTGTGCGATGCCCGGGGCCGCAGCCTCGGCCGCGACAAGGGCTTGATCTGCCGTGACAACGCTGAATACCTTTTGCGCCCCGCCGACGGCCTGACGTGCTGTCGCGGCGCCAGTGACGCCGTGCGCCGTCATCCTGTCTTGTATTGCCGCCGCACTGTCCGGGTGGTTGCTTTTGATATCAAAGGCGCAGACCGTCATTAGCTGGCTTTTATCCCAGCCGGACAGAAAGGCGGTGGCGGCTTCACCGAAGCCGATGAATGCCAAAGCATTGTGTATGTTGCTGGATGTCATGATTTTATGCCTTGTCCTTAGCTGATTTCGCGCTGACGTTTATCCTGTGCCTCGCGCACAAGAGCAGCAAAACGGTAGAACCCATGCGCCATCTTTGAATATGGCATCAACAGAAAGAACGTCAGCACCGCGCCCAGATGCAGTGCCAGCATCAGCCCAAGTGCGCCGGTGCCAGTCGCGGCATATAACGCCAGCCCGGAAAAAGCGACGAAGCCCAAAAGCCAGATGAACGCGACCTCGCCAGATTGGTGACCAGGTGTGCCAAGGTCCGGGTCGGCTTTGCTGCGCAGTAACAACATCGCAACACAGCCGACGACCAAGAGAAGGCCACCCGGAATACCCAGCAGCTTTGGAATTGAAAAGAAACCATAAGGTGCGGGTTGGTCAAAGACGTAATGGAGGATCGTGGCAGAGCTTGTTGACGCAAAACACAGCAAAAACCCATACATGACCGCATGATGTGCGTATCGCCGTGCATTCGTATACCGCGCGCCATCTTCGAAATTGCAGCCCTGATCCTGCCCGCCGGAGAGATTTTTCATTTGGCCGGCCGCAACCACGGCAGACCGAAAATCGGAAAGAAGGGGACGTGATCCACCAACCTCGATCCAGTATCGCCGCAAGCTGATGGCAATGGCGAACAATGGTAGCAGAAAGGCGGGGGCAAAGATCGCCACCATGATGTTATGCCCCAGATAGGCGTAAAACCCTTCGCCGCCGCCGGGCAAGGCCGCGATGGCGATAAAGATCAGCGCGGCACCGACGATCAGCGCAACGGCGAGTGCTGACCCATGCGACTGGAATGTCCGCGCCAATCCCGCGGGCCATGCAAGCCGTTCCCAGCTATCCGTGCGGGTTGCGGCCAGTGCACGCGGCAGATTCAGCGCGAATTCATGTGGAGCCGTATATTGGCAAGCGTAATAGCAGCCCCGGCAGTTATGGCACAGGTTGGCGAGCTGGGTGATATCGCCATCGGCAAAAACCTTTTCGCGGGTGATCGCGGGAAAGACGGCACAATAGCCTTCGCAATAGCGGCAGGCATTGCAGATTTCTATCTGACGGCGGGCTTCCATGACCGGATCGGTCGAAATGGCACCGGGGTCAGTTTGAAGGGTAACATCAAGCGACATGGGCTGCGGCCTCTTTTCCTGCGATACGTCCGAAAACTGTTCCTATCGTCATGCCAAATCCGGCAAGATAGCCTTGGCCGAGGATTGAACCTGCCATCATTTCACCTGCGCTCCAGACATTGGGGTAAAGACCTGTGGGGCCCGTCGCACGGGCGCCCAGATCAACTTTCAGCCCCAGATACGTAAAGGTAACGCCAGGGCGTAGTTCATATGCGTAATAGGGCGGTTCTGATATCGGGCGTGCCCAGTTGGTTTTGGGCGGCGTCAGCCCGTCTGTGGCCAATCCGTCCAGTTTCTGCGGCTGGAATGGCCCGTCGCGGCAAGCCGCGTTGAAATCATTAATAGTGGCTTGCAAAGCATCGGCGTTGAGTCCCATTTTCTGTGCAAGGCCGGGGATCGTTTCTGCGGATTCCGGTGGATAGACCGATGGCATAAACAGATCGATGGACCGAGAATCGATGATCGAATATGCGACTTGATCGGGCTGGGCGGCCACAAGCCGACCCCAGATAGCATAGCGTTTTGGCCAGACATCCTCGCCCTCGTCATAGAACCGTTGGCCGTCCTTGTTGACCACGACCGAAAATGGAACGCAGTCCAGTCGCGTGACGATGCCGCCGTCGAATTTTGGGGCGCGCCCGTCAATCGCCACGGCGTGGCATTGTGTCGGATCGCCCACGGAAAGCGCGCCTTGATCAAGCATATCCTTGAGTACCACGCCGCGATTGAAGGGCGTGCCGCGGATCAGGAAATTGCGTGCAGCTTCGCCCCATGCGCGTGCAAGCCAGTCGATATCCGACTGAAAGCCACCTGATGCGAGCACGAATGCCCGCCCACGGATGGTGACAGGCTCACCATTGATCTCGGCATCAAGATGGGTTGCCCGGTCACCGTCAAAAGCGATGTGGGATACTTTTGCTTCGTAGACGACGGTCACGCCAAGATCGGCGGCGGTCAGATAGTATGCATTCATCAACGCCTTGCCACCACCCAGGAAAAACGCATTCGTGCGGTCCAGCGACAATGTACCGGACAGGGATTTCTGAAAGCGCACACCGTGTTCCTGCATCCAGGGCAGGCATTCCTCGGACGAGCGGATCGCGTGGCGCGCAAGATTTTCGTCGGTTTCGCCTTTGGTGACGCGCAGAAGATCTTGCCAGAATTCTTCTTCATCATAGGTATCGACGAGCGGACCCAGCGGGCCGTAATGCATGCAGCGAAAGTTCCGCGTATGCCGTGAATTGCCGCCACGGTATCGCTCGGGTGCGGCTTCAAGAACCAAAACCGATGCCCCCGTTTCGGCGGCTTCCAATGCGGCACAAAGCCCGGCATTGCCGCCACCCACGATGACCACGTCCCAGATGCGGCTTTCGATCTGGTCCTTTTCAGTCATTTTGTCCTCCCGATTGCGTAGTTGCCTGTCGCAGCATGCGCAGCCGCGTGCGCTGTGCGTGTTCCATGTGAGTGCGCATCTCTGCTTCTGCACCAGTGCCGTCGCGCTGGATAAGCGCATCCAGCACGGTTTGATGTTCTTGCACCGCGATGCGCGCCCGGTCAGGTGATTCCAGTGCCGATGGCCCAAGCAGCAGCAACGCATTCTCAACCGAGGCCATCGCGCGCAGTAAGAACCGGTTGCGCGCCGCGTCGAGCAGCCGCAGATGAAACTGCCGGTTCAACCCGATCAGCCGGGACGTGTCTGTCAGCGCGCCACGCATGTCGTCGTTGATCGCTGCCAGTTCGTCCAGTTCAACAGCGGATGCCGCGCGCGCCGCAAGACGCGCAGCAGTGCCTTCCAGCACTGTCCGCATTTCGTAAAGTTCCATGATTTCAGAATATTCGAGGATTCGAACGACCGCGCCGGTGCGTGGCTGATGGTCTATCATTCCCTCGGATTCGAGGCGCCTGATCGCTTCGCGGACGGGCGTGCGGCTGGTTTGCAAGCGCTCCGCGAGTTCTGTTTCCGTCAAACGGGTCCCCGGCAAAAGACGGCCCGCGCGAATTTCGGCACGGATGCGTTCATAGGCAGTTTCGCTTTGCAAAAGGTGCTGACCACTGTCTGCGCTCGCGGGTATGGCGTTTTTATCTTGCGTCATGCATCCACGTGTATACGGTCGGATACAAATGAGTCAAGATGCCACCCCTCCTTCGGGCAGACCTGCCCTGCTGCGTGCAAAGACGCTGGTGCTAGCCGCTGGGGGTGCTGTGCTGTTCTGGTTTATGGGTGTGCCATTGCCGATGCTGTTCGGCCCGATGTTCGCTTGTCTTGTAGCTGCTTTGTCGGGTGCGTCGCTGAAAGGCGTTGGCCCCGTGTCGGATATTGGACGCACGGTGCTGGGGGTTGCGGTGGGTGCTTCGATATCGCCTGCGGTATTGCAGCAGGTGCCGCAGATGCTGGGTTCAGTTGCCTTCGTCCCGCTTTACATCGCGGTCATCGGGCTGGTGGGCGTGCCGTATTTCCGTAAGGTTTGTGGTTTTGATCTGCCCACGGCCTATTTTTCGGCGATGCCGGGCGGATTGCAGGACATGGTTTTGCTGGGCAAAGAGGCGGGCGGCGATCCGCGAGCGTTGTCGTTGGTTCATGCAACGCGGGTCCTGATCATTGTCACGATTGCACCGATTGTGCTGATCTATTTCTTTGGGCGGCCTTTGTCTGAACCGATTGGCGCGCCCGCGTCAGACATTCCGGCGATGCAGCTGCTGATCATGGCGTTCGCGGCGATCGCCGGCTGGAAGCTGGCCGAAAGGGTCGGTCTTTTCGGTGCGGCGATACTTGGCCCGACGATCTTGACCGCGGCACTGTCACTTGCCGGAGTAATCGAGCATCGCCCCCCCCGCGAGGCGATATTAGCCGCGCAATTTTTCATCGGTCTGATGATCGGTGTCGGTTATGTCGGTGTGACATTCGCCGAATTGCGCAAGGTGGTTCTATCTGGCACGGTGTTTGTCATCATACTTGCGATCCTGGCCGTTCTGGTGACAGAGATTGTCGTGGTACTCGGCCTCGCGTCGCCCGTTGAAGCATTCCTGGCTTTCGCGCCGGGTGGTCAGGCAGAGATGACGGTGCTGGCAATTGTCGCCGGTGCCGATCTCGGGTTTGTCGTGATCCATCATCTGACACGACTGACCCTTGTCATTTTGGGCGCACCGTTGTTTGCGGCGTTCGTCGGGCTGCGGCGTCCGCTTAAAGGTATGGATGAATAAATTTCATCCAAGTTTTATTTATATGCATTTGTATTATGAGCCTGTCTTGGTCATCATTTGAAAACGGTGGGGTCTAGGCGCTGCTGTTGTGTGGCACATTGCCGCAAATTGACTACTGGGAGGAGAAATCATGACAAAACATATGGTGAAAGCCGCGGCTTTGGTCGCGTTAATGACAGCCTCGGGCGGACTGCACGCGCAGACACTTGAGGGTAAGACAGTCGACTTTACGATTCCATTTTCGGAATCTGGCGGTTCGGGCCAATGGGCAAACTTTTTTGCCCCGCGTCTGTCGGCAGCCTTGCCCGGCAACCCAACTGTCGTGGTCCGGTATCGGCCCGGTGCGGGTTCGACCGAAGGGGCCAACTGGTTTCAGGGCCAGCAAGCCCGCGGCGATGGCCT
This sequence comes from Yoonia sp., assembly GCF_046292185.1. Classification (GTDB taxonomy): domain Bacteria; phylum Pseudomonadota; class Alphaproteobacteria; order Rhodobacterales; family Rhodobacteraceae; genus Yoonia. The sequence goes on along the minus strand of NZ_JBKBQY010000010.1, from coordinate 19,100 downwards.
GACCATTTTCGGTGATTCCGGTTCAACCAAATTCCCCTATCTTCTGGGTGATCCTTTGGTTCGTTACGAATACAATGACTGGCAACCTATTCTTGCTTCGGCAACAGGCGGTGTCGTTGTCCTGCCTGCTGATCTTGGTGCGCGCTACGACGGTAGCATGAATGACTTGCAGGATGAATTCTATCTCTATGGCAGCCAAGGTGCCACGACGCTTGACCTTGTGCCGCTGCTGGCCTTCAGGATGCTGGGCCTGCAGGTCGATCCGGTTTTCGGGGTTGATGGTCGCGGTGGTGGCCGGTTGATGTTCGAACGTGGCGAGGCCAATATCGACTATCAAACATCGTCCGCTTACATCGCGAACGTATTACCTTTGGTCGAGGATGGTCTGGCCGTTCCGATTTTCACATGGGGTGCTTTGAACGCTGATGGCGATATCGTCCGCGATCCGACGTTCCCTGATCTTCCACATTTCGGAGAGGTTTGCGAGGCGACCGACGGATGTGAAACCGAAGGTGTCGCGTGGGACGCATACAGGTCTTTCCTGATTGCAGGCTTTGCAAACCAGAAGACCATTTTCCTGCCCTCTTCGGCGTCTCAGGAGGTTGTCGACATGTATACCACCGCGCTGAACGAGATCATTTCTGCGCCCGGTTTCATGGAAGAAGCGGCCGAAGTTCTTGGCGTCTACGAGCAGCTTACCGGCACTGCTGCCGTCACTGCGACAGAACAGGCGACGACAATTTCTGACGAGTCCAAGCAATATGTATTGGACTGGTTGATGGAATCTTACGGCATCTCGATGAATTAACTCCGACAACCTACAGCGCCCCCGCCCGAATGTGCCGGGCGGGGCATGTTTCCCCAGCCGCTGATCGGAGACCATTATGGAAACGCTTGCTTTTGCTATGCCTCAATTGCTTGAGGCCCTTTCGCTCATTTTTCAGCCAGCGCAGTTGATGTACCTCACCGCGGGTGTCCTGCTCGGGCTTTCTGTCGGTGTATTGCCAGGACTTGGTGGCATCGCCGGTCTGGCGCTGATTCTGCCGTTTTTATACGGGATCGACCCGGTTTCAGGTTTGGCGCTGATGGTCGGCATGATTGCTGTCATCCCGACGTCGGACACATTTTCATCCGTCCTGATGGGTATTCCGGGATCGTCTGCCAGTCAGGCCACAGTGCTGGACGGATTTCCACTGTCAAAACAGGGACACGCGGCACGCGCATTGTCTGCTGCATTCGTGTCGTCGCTGTTCGGGGGTGTTTTTGGGGCAGTTATCCTGACATTTTTCATCCTGATCGCAAGACCGTTGATTTTGTCCTTTGGTCTGCCTGAAATGCTGATGATCACCGTGCTTGGCCTGTCGATGGTCGCGATCTTGTCGGGGCGTATCCCGCTGAAGGGCGTTGTCGCGGCAGGGCTCGGGATCATGCTGGGCACCATTGGGTCGGCCCCGTCAGGTGGCAGCCTGCGCATGTCCACCTTTGACACACCTTATCTGATCGACGGGTTCCAATTGGTGATCGTCGGACTTGGCATCTATGCCATCCCTGAGATCGTGTCGCTTTTACGGCGCGACCGCGCCATATCGGACAAGGCGTCGCTTGGTGATGGCTGGGTTCAGGGTCTGCGCGATTGGTGGGAACATAAATGGCTGTCATTCCGCTGTGCAATTATCGGCGTGTTGGTCGGCGTGATCCCCGGTCTTGGCGGATCTGTCGTTGACTGGCTGGCCTATGGTTCGGCCGTGCAGACGGCCAAGGACCGGTCCAAGTTCGGTCAGGGCGATATCCGCGGTGTGATCGCGCCCGAAAGCTCTAACAACGCCAAAGAGGGTGGGGGACTTGTCCCGACCTTGATTTTCGGTATCCCCGGTTCTGGGTCGATGGCGATCTTTCTGGGCGGCCTGGCCATGCTGAACATGACCCCCGGCCCGCAGATGATCCGCAACAATCTGGATGTGACCTATACAATTATCTGGTCGCTTGCGCTAGCCAACGTGTTGGGCGCAGCGCTGTGCATTCTGTTGTCGCGGCACATCGCCAAGATCACCACTATCCGTTTCACGATTATCGCGCCTTACCTGTTCATGATCATCGCCTTCGCGGCGTTCCAGTCACGGCAATCGGCGCTTGATCTGGCAGCGCTGGTCGGCATTGGCATCATCGGTGTTTTCCTGCGCCGGTTCGATTTCTCGCGTCCGGCCTTTCTGATCGGCTTTGTGTTAAGCACGCAAACCGAGATTTTTGTTAATCAGGTTTATCAGGTCGCGGGCGCCCGGTTCCGCCGGTCGTTTGAGATCGGGATGGACTATCTGATTTCACCCATCACCGTGTCACTGCTGGTGATCACAATCGTGTCCATTGTCGTGGGCATAAAGGCGTCGCGCAATATTCGCGAGAATATTGAGGCGCCGACAGCCGGCAAGATGGCACCAGCCATTTTTCTGGGGCTGGTTACCGCCTATCTTGCGATATCAACTTATGACGCGTCGACTGTGTCGCGCCTGCAGGATCGCATCTTTCCGCTGACAATCGGACTGGTCACACTGGGCTGTTCGCTGCTGCTGTGTCTGCGGATGCTGCGCACGTCTGCCACTGATGAAGTGTTCATCGACCTTGAAGCGGGGGATGAAGGGCAGGCACCCCACGGTCTTTGGGCAACGCTGAGCTGGTTCTTGTTTCTTGTCGTGATGACATTTGCAGTTGGCTTGTTTCTGGCGCTGACTGTGTTCCTGGTGGCCTTCTTTCGCAAACAGGGCCGCTTTAACTGGTGGCGCACCTTGCTGGGTGCTGCGATCGGGCTTGGCATTATTGTCGGGCTTGCCTGGGTGCTTGGCCGCGATCTTCCGCCGGGAATGCTGCAATCCTACACCGACCTTCCATGGCCCCTTATCTGACGAGAGCAACATGACACAAACTGCAATTCCTTATCTTTTTCTCCGAGGTGGCACTTCTCGAGGGCCTTATTTCAAGCGTGCGGATCTTCCCGAGGATCAGAGCGCGTTGTCCGAAGTTCTGATGGCTGCGGTCGGTGCCGGGCATCCGCTGAATATTGACGGTATTGGTGGCGGCAACGCTGTGACCACCAAAGTCGCGATGTTGTCGCCATCGCAGCGCGATGACTGCGATGTCGATTACTTTTTCGCGCAAGTCGCCGTCGAGAAGCGCGAGGTCGACTACCGTCCGACTTGCGGTAATATTCTGGTCGGCGTCGGGCCAGCCGCCATCGAAATGGGGATAGTGGCCGCGCAGGATGGTGAAACACTGGTCCGCATTCACGCGGTGAATACCGGTGCGATCGTCGCGGCGCGGATACAGACACCCGCGGGCAAGGTGAACTATGCCGGGGATGTCGCCATTGCTGGTGTGCCCGGGACGGCTGCCCCGATATCGCTTGGTTTCATGGAAACTGTCGGGTCTGTGACAGGTGCGCTGCTGCCGACGGGGCAGGTCATTGACATGATCGACGGCATTGCTGTGACCTGCATGGACGTGGCTATGCCCATCATGATCGCGCGCGCCGAGGACTTTGGCTTGACCGGCTATGAAACACGTGACGAGCTGGATGCAAACACTGCGTTTTTTGACCGTATCGAACCGATCCGCCTCAAGGCGGGTCAACTGATGGGGCTGGGTGACGTGGCCAGTTCGGTGACGCCGAAACTGACGCTATTGGCCAAGCCGCGTCATGGCGGAACAATTTCGGCCCGGTATTTCATGCCGTGGTCCTGTCATCCATCGATGGCGGTAACAGGTGCGCAATGTCTTGCTGCCTGCACCATTGTTCCGGGGACAGTGGCCGACGGGTTAGCGCAAGGCGCGGATGCCGATGCGGGACCGTTGACGATTGGCATTGAACATCCAAGCGGGACCTTTGATGTCGTGGTCGATTTTGCGCGTGAGGGGAAAGATGTGTCCTTCCACTCTGCCGGGGTCGTGCGGACTGCGCGGCTGCTGGCGCGCGGGGATGTGTTTGTGCCGCAATCCCGTTGAGCCTTGGGCTGCAAATCGCAGGATCACCTTTTTCGGTTTAAAATTGAGCCGGTTTAAAAGGCGCAACCTTTCGGGTGTTTCATCGAACACCCGAGGGGCGAAGAACAAATGATTTATGAAGGAAAGACGATGGCTCACCATGTGTTTGAATCGCTCGCGGAAAGTTTTACCCGGGAGGGGGTAGAGACGTGTTTTGCCCTTCTGGGCGACGCGAATATGAACTGGGCGACGACCCTTGCGGAACAATCGACGCGGATGATTTATGTTCGGCACGAACATTGTGCGGTGGCTGCCGCAACCGCCTATGCGCGTAAAACGGGCAAGGTCGGCGTGGCGACCGTGACCTGCGGGCCGGGGTTGACGCAGGTGTTGACTGCCTTGCCTGCCGCGGTGCGTGCGGGGATACCGCTTGTCATTTTTGCGGGCGAAGCACCGCTGGGCGCCGGGTGGTATAATCAGGAAATTGATCAAGCCCCCTTCGTCCGGGCGACGGGAGCACACTATCGTTCGCTGCACCACATCCCCCGCATGACAACCGAAATCCGTGACGCGTTTGTCATGGCGCGAGAAAACCGGTGCCCTGTCGTTCTGGGTGTGCCGTTTGATCTTCAGTCCCAACTGCTGGATGCGCCCTTGCCACAGCCGGATCCGTCCGACGCGATCATGCCGCGCATCGCGCCGATGCCTGCGCATCCCGATGATCTGTCGCGCATCGCGGCACGGATAAATGCTGCAGAACGTATCGTTATTCTTGGCGGTCTTGGCGCGGCGGCGGCAGGTGCGGACCCTGCTTTGCGGCAATTGGCTGACAGGGTTGGCGCACTTCTTGCGACGACACTGCCAGCCCGCGGATTATTCAATGGTGATGCTTATTCCGTTGGCATTGCAGGGGGATTTTCCACACCTTTGGCGCGCGCCTTATTTGCAAAGGCGGATCTGGTGCTGGCCTTCGGGTGTCGGCTGGCACAGCACAATATGGACAAAGGCAAGCTGTTTGCGGGTGTCGAGATTGTCCAGATTGACACGCATCCACGCACCATAAGCCAAGGTATGGTGGCCGCATCTGGACATATGCGCGCTGATGCAGGGCAGGCGGCTGAGGCATTGCTGGCGCTGGTCGATGCCAAAAAGGGCTGGCGAAATCCGAAACTGGGCGCGGCGATTGCGACCGCGCCTTCCGATCTGGCGACCTTTCCGGTGGAACCCGACGTGCTTGACCCAAGAGAGGTGGTCGCCAGTCTGGACGCGATCCTGCCGCAAGAGTGGCAGATGGTCAATTCATCTGGGCATTGTTCATTCTTTTTCGCACATATGCAGCGGCCATTCGCAAAGTTTCTAACGATCCGTGAATTCGGTGCCATCGGCAACGGCCTGTCCTACGCCATCGGTGTGGCGGCGGCCCGTCCTGAAGAAACGGTGGTTCTTTTTGACGGTGACGGATCGGTTCTGATGCATGTTCAGGAATTGGAAACCTGCCGTCGGCACGGGTTGAACATTCTGGTCTGCGTTCTCAATGACGGGGCCTACGGGTCTGAAATCCACAAGTTGCGCGACGAAGGATTGTCTGATGCGGGCGCTGTCTTTGGCAGGACCGATTTTGGTCAACTCGCGCGCGGCTTTGGCGTCAAAGGGCACCGGGTGAACGATTTGTCGATGCTGCCGGATCTTTTGCAGGACTTCGCGACCAGAGGGGGCGTGGAAGTGTGGGATTTCCCGACCTCGGACCGCGTCGCCTCGCCGGTGGTGCGCAGGGCACATCCGGGCGGGCATGTTGGCACCGAACATCCGATTTCGTTGAAGGGATTACTGTGAAAATTCAAATACTTGACGACTGGTATGACACGTTGCGTGGCCTGCCGTCTTTTGCCATGCTGAAAGACCACGAAGTGACCGTCTGTCAGGACAATGTTACCGACCCAGCCTTGTTGGCTGAACGTCTTGCGGATGCTGACGTTGTAGTGTTGTTCAGAGACCGGACCGCGATAACGTCTGATATCGCAGCGCGTTTGACGGGACCCAAGCTTGTCGCGATGCGGGGTCAATATGGGCATGTCGCGGTTGATGCACTGACGCAGGCGGGTGTTTTGTTCTGTTCACGCATGTCCAAGGACGGTCCGTCGCTGTCGACGGCTGAATTGGCATTTGGTCAGATCATCGCCGCCCTGCGCTATCTACCTGAGCAGATCGCATCAGTCCGCGCAGGGCACTGGCAGGGCGCCGCCCCCGTGGGGCGCAATGTGTCAGGCAAGGTGCTGGGGCTTTACGGATACGGTGGTATCGCACAGGTGCTTGCTCGATTTGCCGATGCGTTCGGGATGCCGGTGGTGGTCTGGGCGTCAGAGGCGGGGCAAGAGCGGGCCAAAGCCGACGGGCGTACCGTTGCCAGCAGCCGACGGGCGTTTTTCGCTGAATGTGATGTCATTTCAATCCATAAGCGTCTGACGCGCGAGACGCGCGGTGAGATTGTCCAAAGTGACCTGATGGCGATGAAGCCAGAGTCTGTTCTGGTCAACACATCGCGTGCGGGTTTGATCGCAGAGGGGGCGGTGCTTGCTGCCCTGACGGCAGGGCGCATCGGGCGCGCAGCACTTGATGTGTTCGAAAACGAGCCGGCGACGCCGGACAATGACGCGCTGATCGCCCATCCCAACGTGATCGCAACGCCGCATATAGGCTTTGTGACGGCAGAAGAACTGGACCGCCAATTTCAGGATATTTACACGGTGGTGAATGCGTATGCTGCAGGACAGCCGACGGATATGATCAATCCTGAGGTATGGGCGAAGCTGCAGGCGGCGAAGTGATATGATGGTGGAACCTTGCGCGTAGCTCTGCCTCTATCAGGTCCATCAGTTCCGTGGCCTGCGGCGACAACGGCACGCCCCGACGTGAAACGATACCAAGCGTTCGTTGCAGGCGGACATCCTGAAACGGTACATTGATGACGCCCGGAGGAGCCATCGAAATGGCGGTTGCAGGCAAAATGGTCGCGGCGAGGCCAGCATCGACAAGTTTCAGCGCGAGCGGCCCGGATTGCACTTCGAAATGCCAACGGAGTTCTTCGCGCATGTCCCCGAAAGCGACATCCAGAAGTTGCCGGTTACGCGATTGCGTCGAGATGCGCGCCAGCCGTAGCCCGACCAGATCTTTCAACGTCACGCTGTCCCGGCCTGCCAGAATGTGGTTGCGATGCAAGAACAGCAGATAGTCTTCGACAACAATCGGGCGCATCCGCAAATCGGGCAGTTCTGCCGAAACGATGGTCACGCCAAATTCAGCAACACCGCTGCGCACCACTTCGGAAATGCGGGCGGCGGCAATATCATGCACTTCAGCGGCAAAATCTGTATGGCGTTCGGCCATCTGGTCCAGCACGATGGGCAGCACCGAATTGGCGATAGACGGCAGACAGGCAAAGCCAAGGTGCCGGTTTCGTCGTTGCGCTGTCTTGCGCACCGCATGATAGGCGTCATGCAGGGCCGTCAAAAGGCTGCGTGCTTCGGGAAGCAACCCCTGACCGATCTCTGTCAACGACACTTCGCGACTGGACCTTATCAACAGTGGCGCCCCAAGGTCCTCCTCGATTTTGCGCAGCCGGTGCGACAAAGCCGCTTGCGTCAGGTTCAACGCATCCGCCGCGCGCTGGAACGATCCGTATTCGGCAATCGCCAGAAATGCCTCCAGCCCCAGATAATCGACCCTCATGTCCGCCCCCTTCGCATGCTTGCCTGCTGCAGTGTTCGTGCCAGGGCAAATGCCGGGACAGCAGTCATCATAATCAATGGAAGTGCAAGATGAACCTCTTGGAATTTTTAATGCCTGACGGCATGACCGGGCTGACGTTCGGCATTCTTGTTATGGCCAGCTTCCTGTCCTCGCTCATTACATTTGTGTTCGGAATTGGTGGTGGCGGGCTATTGCTGGCCATTATGGCGGCGCTGGTGCCGCCTGCCGCACTGATCCCGACGCATGGCGTGATACAGCTAAGTTCGAATTTAGGGCGCGTGGTGATCGTGTTTCGTCATGTGTTTTGGCCCGCGCTGCCTGCGTTTGTTGTCGGCTCTGTCTTTGGGGCGGTGCTGGGTGGCATGGTCGTTGTCAGCCTGCCGCCTGCTTGGGTGCAGATCAGCATCGGTGCATTTGTCGCATGGTCGGTGCTGGGCAAGACCCCGACGGGGTTACGGCGCTGGCCACTGGCGGTAGGCGCAGTATCCAGTTTTCTGACGATGTTTTTTGGTGCGACGGGTTTGTTCGTGGCTGCCTTTACTAAGGCGCAAGAGCTTGGGCGGCATGCACATGTGTCGACCCATGCGGCGCTGATGACGGTGCAGCATGGACTAAAGACGTTTGTCTTTGGCTTGCTTGGCTTTGCGTTTGCACCCTGGCTGCCGTTCATCGTCGTGATGAGCGTTGCGGGCCTGCTTGGGTCGCTGATTGGCAGCCGGTTTCTGAACCGGATTGATGACCGGCGCTTTCGCTTTTGTCTGGACGCAGTTCTGCTCCTTTTATCGATACATCTGATCTACGCGGGCTTGACCGGTTTATAGGGCATCCGCGCAGGGCAGGGCGCAGCCGGGGTCCATTCCGTGGCGTTCACATATTGCTGCAATCGCACCACTTGCCGACAAATCCCCCAGGAAAGCGACCAGCGCCGCATGCGCGTTCGGGCGATTGATTGGCACGGCCATTGCCTGCTTGATCTGCATGAAAGGCGGGTGCAAGACGCGTGCGCCGGGGCGGTTGTTTGCCTCGCGTTGCATGACAGATCTGATCCCTGACATCGCTGCGATGGTGCCATCATCCAGCGCAGCAAGAGCGTCCCGCATATCGTCAAAGATCACCAGATTTGCCTGATCAAGCTGCCGTTCCAGCGCAAGTCCGTACGCGCTGCCCGCGACTGTCCCGATAGGCAGCCCCGCGCCGATCAGCGCGGCCCCATCGGCAACATCGCAGCGCGGGCCGGCAAGGTAGCTGCCGTCAATCTGGATATAGGGGGCTGAGAAAGCCAGAGTTTTGGCGCGCTCTGGATCAACGGCCAGAAAACAGACATCCCAAGCGTCCGATTGCGCTGTATCAGCGACATCCTTGGCGCGATGATAGCCAACGAATGTCAGGCCGAGCGACATGTGTTTTGCCAGGGCATTGGCGATATCGACACTGATACCGACAGGTTGCCCTGCGGGGTCACGCCCGGCCAGCAGCCGGTTGCCAAAATTCAGGGCGACCCGCAGCAACCAGTCGGCGCAAATTCGTGGCGTAGATCGTTCACGACTCAGGCTCCTATCAATTTGTAATAACGTCACTTTCTTGGGGTATTCAGCGGCTTTTCTACCGCTGCCGTCAGCATGATGTGCCTGCGCTAGTCATGTCCTGCGCGGGGATCAAGCCAAGTGCCGAAAGGCTGTGGCGGACCTTGCGCAGATGGGTCTCCATCTGATGGGCAGCCGCTTCGTGGTCGCCCGCTTCAATGAGGTCAAGAATCTGCAGATGTTCGCGCGCCTGGCGGTAATAACGATTGCGGTCATCCATTGCGCTGTAGGACAGCAATCGCCTGACCCGGTTCACCCGCACCAGCGCCTGTAACATAAAGGGGTTGCGCGCGCCTGTCATCACCATCTCGTGGAACTCGGCACCATGAAGATATAGCGTATCGGGCGGAACCCGGTCAATCGTGCCATCCAGCAGGTCATATTCTACACGGCGCAGCCGCGCGATCACCTCGGCGGGCAGGTGATAGGATGGCAGCCGCAGCGCCGCCGGTTCGAGGATCAGCCGCATCTGCGTTGTATGCGCCAGCGCATCGGGCGCGGTCAGGTCAGTATTGATGTTCCAGCCATAACCCGCCCGCTTTTCGGCAATCCCTTCGCGGATCAACCGGCCCATCAGGTCGGCGGTCTGACGTTTGGTCAGGGCGAACCTGTCGCGGATTTCCTGCTCTGTGATCTGCTGCCCGATGGTCTGCGCCACCAGAAGACGCGCCAGCTTTAGATAGGCGATATGGACCGGATCAAGGGGCGGTTCTGGCGTCGCGGCAGCATCTTGGCACACAAAGAAACCGCGGTTCGGGGCGTGGCGGATGCGGCCCGTTTTGGCCAGCTCCCGTAGCGCCTGTTCGACCGGCCAGCGGGATACCGCAAACCGCCGCGCAAGGTCAGCCGTGCGCAAATGCGCCCCTTTGGGCAGGGATTCAGACTCGATCAGCGCGGCGATATCGGCGGCAAGGCGTGGGCTGATACGGTTGCGCGAAGGCGGCGACGTGGACAATAGCGGTGCTTTCTGAACTGGACCTTTACGATATCACAGGGGCGGGCCGGTTTCACTATTGTATTTTTAAGCTTAAAAAGAATATCACTATCCACGGATAGGGGAGGATCTTAGTGATGCCAGAGCAAAGTGCAATTTTTACCGAAGCTGCGCTGACCTCTGCTGTCGCTGCGATGTTTGTTGCCCATGACGTCCCCGAAGGGGATGCCCGCCGGGTGGCCGAATGTCTTGTGCTGGCCGACCTGCGCGGCGTCGTTTCGCACGGGGTTTCGCGTGTCCCGATCTATCTTGATCGCTTGCGTCGCGGCCTTGTCAAAGCGCAGCCGCAAATGGTGATGGAACGGCCGCTTTCAGTAGCGGCGCGTCTGGATGCGGATGATGCGCTTGGCTTTGTGGCGGCGACCCGCGCGATGGCCGAGGCGGTCGATATGGCACGCAATCACGGGATGGGCATGTGCGCCGTGCGCCGTTCGACGCATTTCGGGATGGCGGCGAATTATCTGTTACAGGCCACGGACAGCGGTATGGCTGCCTTTGTCTTTACCAATGCATCGCGGGCCATGCCGATCTGGGGCGGGCGGTCGCCTTTTCTGGGCACCAGTCCATTCGCCTTTGCCGCGCCAGCCGGTGAACGGCCCGTGGTGCTGGATATGGCACTGTCGGTCGTTGCCCGCGGCAAGGTCCGCCGCGCCGCTGCGCGGGGCGAACCCATTCCGGTTGGCTGGGCGCTGGACGCGGATGGCAACCCGACCACCGACGCGCAGAAAGGATACGAAGGTGTCGTGTTGCCGCTGGCTGGTGCGAAAGGGTCCGGGCTGTCGTTGATGATGGAAATCATCGCGGGGGTCATGTCCGGCTCGGCATTCGGCGGCAATGTGCGCAACCAATATACCGATTTTGACGCGCCGCAGGATGTGGGCCATGTCTTTATGGCTTTCCGCCCCGACGTCTTTCTAGAACCCGGCGCGTACGAGGAGCGGATGACTGACCTGATCCGCCGCGCCAAGGACCAGCCGCTTGCCGCCGGTGTCGACGAAATCATGATGCCCGGCGAAATCGAGGCCCGCGCCACGGAGACGCGTCGCCGCGAGGGCATCCGCATCGATGGCGACGATTTACGCCTGCTGGCAGAGGAAGCGGCCCGCGTCGGCGTGGCGTTGCCCCACTAATGCGGATGGTGCGAAAATGTGGCGTCTGTGATCCGCGGTGGAACGACTGCCTGACGCAGACCGGACAGCTGATAGGCGATATATGGAAACCCGATTAAACAGGAACGCCGAATATGCGTACTGACGATCACGCCCCCGTTTCGTTGCTGGTGCTTGATGGCGACGGCATCAGCCCCGAAATCATCCGTGCCACGCTGGATGTGCTGGATGCGGTGCAACGCCGTCTTGATTTGCCGTTTGACCTGACGCGCGCCGAGGTCGGGTTGAAGCCGCTAGCGACATTTGGCACGACCGTTCCTGACAAACTGCTTGATCAGGCGCGTGCTGCAGATGGTGTCATCCTTGGTCCGGTATCGCACAATGATTATCCCCCGGAATCCGAGGGCGGCATCAACCCGTCGGGATTTCTGCGCAAGCATCTGGACCTTTTCGCCAATATTCGTCCCGCCCTGTCACATCCCGATTTTCCAGCGCGCTGCGGCGTCCCGGTCGACCTGGTGATCGTGCGCGAAAACACCGAAGGGTTCTATGCCGACCGCACGATGTTTGCCGGAACCGGAGAGTTCATGCCCACTCAGGACGTCGCCATTGCCATGCGCAAAGTGACGCGTGAAGGCTCTACCCGCATCGCCGAGGCTGCGTTTCGCATCGCCCGCCAGCGCGGTGGCAAGTTGACTGTTGTTCACAAGGCGAATGTGCTGCGCATCAGCGACGGGCTGTTTCTGGCCTGCACGCGTGAGGTGGCCAAGGCATATCCCGACATCGCGGTAGAGGAAATACTGGTCGATGCGATGGCGGCGCTTCTGGTGCGCGACGCGTCGGCATTCGATACGATTGTGACGACCAATATGTTCGGCGACATCCTGTCTGATCAAGCGACCGAGATTGCGGGCAGCATTGGTCTTGCGGCCTCGCTGAATGCGGGGGCGGATCACGCGATGGCGCAGGCGCAACACGGGTCGGCGCCCACACTTGCGGGGCAGGACAGGGCAAACCCGGCATCGCTGATCAATTCGACCGCCATGCTGCTGCGCTGGCTTGGCGGGCGTCGCGCCGATCCGCGCCTGCATACCGCAGCGAGGATGATTGAACAGGCGGTCGCCACAGTCATTGCGGTACCGCAGTGGCGCACGGGCGATATGGGTGGGCCGCTGGGAACCTCGGCGTTCGCCGCGAAGATCGTGGCGGCCATCGAGACAACACAAGCGGGAGAGATGGAATGAACAGTGACAATCTGAATGCGCTTTTGGCGCCTACTGGCACGCTGCGTGTGGTGATCAACACAGGCAATGCGATCCTGACGCGGCCAAGCGACGATCCAGAGCCTGCCGGTGTTTCGGTCGACCTGGCGCGCGCCTTTGCCGCGGCACGCGGCCTGCCGCTGGATTTGCTGACGGTGCCGAATGCCTCTGCCTCAGTCGGGCTGGTTTCTGACGGTAAGGCGGATCTGGGCTTTTTCGCGGTCGATCCCGCCCGTGCTGCAACGGTCACCTTTACCAACCCTTGGGTGCTGATCGAGGGATGGTATCTGGTTCCCGACGCGTCCCCGATCCGAACGCTGGATCAGGTCGATCAGTCCGGTATCCGCATCGCGGTGGGCAAAGGCAGCGCCTATGACCTTTATCTCAGCCGTACGATTGCCCACGCCTCGCTGGAACGTGTGAAGACCTCGCAGGAGGTGGTCGATTTCTGCCTGCGCGAGGGGTTTGAGGTTGCGGCCGGAATCCGTCAGCAGCTGGAAGCCGATCAGCGCCGCGTGCCGGGCCTGCGCTTGTTGCCTGAACGTTTCATGGTCATCGCGCAGGCCATGGGGCTGCCCGCAGGGCGTGATCCGCGTTTGACAGCGGCATTGAACGCATTTCTGGCGACAGCCAAAAGCACTGGACTGATCAGCGAGTTGATGGAGAAGAACAACACCAAAGGGGCTGTCATCGCTTAGGATGTAGCCCCCATAGGGTCGCCAGACGTGCGGTCATATTGATAATCAGCGGTGCCGTCGGCAGGATAATGAATATCCTGACCAAGTGAAATGCAGTCACAACCGCGATCCCTTCTTGCAATATTTTTGCGGTCAGGGCCATTTCCGTGACACTGCCGGGCGCAGTTGACAGAACCATGACTGTCCAAGGCTGGCCCGTGATCCACGAAAGCCCAAGGCCCATACCCACGCAAAGCGCTACCATGACGAGTGAAGAGGCCACCGCCGCTGGTATAAAGCTGCCGGCCCGCCTGATCAGGTCACGATCAAACGCGGCCCCGAGCCAGACCCCCAGAAAGACCTGGGCGACCACCAAAACGGGGTAGGGATATGCCGTCACAGGAAGGCTGAGCGCGGCAGCGACGGCGGAACCGCCGATAGACCCGACAAAAAACGGATTTCCAAGCCTGACCGTCAGCGCGGTGAACGCCCCCGCCACGCCGCAACAGCATAAAAGAATGGCACCCGCTGGCGTCCAAGGCATTGCGCGCAGAATAGCAATCGGATCTTGGATATTGTCGGACAGGGCGACCAAGGCGGGGGGGATAAAGATCACAAGAATCATAATGCGCAACGTCTGCGCAAATATGACCGGTCCCGGCGCAACACCGTGGCGATTGGCGAGGTTTGCACTTTCCACCGGTCCCATCGGGATGGACGACAATGTTGCTGTGATGACGTCAACTTTTGCCATGCGCATCAAAAGGGCCGCTACAGCGAAACCAGCGACGATTGTCAGGACTGCCCCGCTGATCATCGGAATGAACAAGCTGGATAAAGCTGCAACTGCCGTCGGCGTGAACGATAACCCCACTGAAGACGCGACAATCGTCTGACCGATGGGCCGTGTCACTGCGGGTACATTCACAGGCAGGTTGGACAGGCGCACCGCTGTTGCAAAAGCCATCGCGCCAATCATCCATGGAAGGGGTAAATTCAGCCAGTTCCCAATGGCCCCACACCCAAGCGCGCCTGCATAAATCAGCAAGACGTGCCTTAATCCTGCAAAGTTGATTCGATAGGCGCGCATGATCGTTCCTTCACTATTCCCGACAGCGGGCGAGGGTGCCGGACAACAGACCAAGTAAGGGTCGGGCGAACAAAGCGCGCTCTAATGACCTGAATTCGATCCGCTTACCCCGGTTCCCGCAGATGGTCTCAGTCTTGGTGCCGGAAAAACACGTCCGTCGAAAAGCTTGCGCGCCGTGCGCAGCGTTCCGGCGCGGATCACGCGGCCTTTGTCGTCCCGCTCTATCAGGATTTCAGTGCGCCCGGTCGGATGTTCCACCATGCAGATCCCGTCATCGGGCAGTTGCGCGACCGCGCTTGCCGCAGAGCTTGGCAAGGTGCAGGCGGTGACAACACTGACGGCGGCAAAGACGCCGATGGTCGCGTGGCAGCGGTGCGGGATGAAAGAGCGCGTGTTAATCGTGCCGCCTGCCTGCGGCGGTGCGACCAGCGTCATCTTTGGCACGCTTTTGTCTGTCACGTCGCCAAGGTTCATCATTGGCCCGGCGATCAGGCGGATCGCCTCCAGCTTCTTTTTCAAATCGGCGTTTGCATCAAGGTCGTCGCGGCTTTCGGTCCCTGTCACATCAACGTCGCTTGCGCGCAGGATCACACAGGGCATGCCGTTGTCAATCAGCGTGCAGGCGATGCCGTTAATCACGTCTACCGCGTTCCCGGTCGGCAAAAGCGCGCCGCACATCGCTCCGGCGGTATCTTCAAACATCAGCGGAACGGCCGCATGCGCGCCTGGAACGCCGTCAATCGACGCAGCGCCTGCATAACTGACGTGCCCGCCCGGGGTCGCGATCCGGGCGGTAGCCACCTGCCCGGTGTTGAGCATGTGAATACGGACCGGGGTTTCGTCGCCCGCGACCGCGACAAGACCACGTTCGATTGCCGCAGGGCCGACACCCGCAAGGATATTGCCACAACCCTGCGCGTCGCTCACGATTGACTTGTCGACGTAGACCTGAAGAAAGAGATAGTCCACATCCGCGTCGGGCCGCGTCGAAGCGGACAGGACAGCAACCTTGGATGCCAGCGGATCGGCACCGCCAATCCCGTCAATCTGGCGCGGATCAGGCGATCCCATGATCCGCAACAACAGTGCATCCCGTTCCTGTGACCCTGCGGGCAGGTCTTCTCTCAGAAAATATGCGCCCTTGGACGTTCCGCCTCGCATCCACAGGCAGGAAATGCCGTCGATTTCGTCCTTAGACATACCGCAAGCCTTTCTCCTGCAGCCGCGCCCGCATGTCGTAAATATCAAGCCCGAGTTCCCCTGACGCCAGCCTCTGCCGCTTGACTTCTTCAGCGTCGAGGCGGGCCTTGGCCTTTTCCAAGACCTCCGCCGCCTCGGCATAGGCCACGACGACCACGCCGTCATCATCCGCCACGATCACGTCGCCCGCCATGATGGTCTGGCCCGCGCAAACGATGGGCACATTCACCGAACCCAGGGTCTCTTTGACGGTGCCCTGCGCACTGATCGCGCTGGACCAGACGGGAAAGCCCATTGCAGCAAGGTCGCGAATATCGCGCACCCCGGCATCGATGACCAATCCCCTGCACCCGCGTGCCATCGCGGAGGTTGCCAGCAGATCACCGAAATAGCCGTTATTGCAGGGCGAGGTTGGCGCAAGAACAAGGATATCACCCTCTTGCAGCTGCTCGATCGCGACATGAAGCATCCAGTTGTCGCCGGGCGGAGCGCTGATGGTGACTGCAGATCCGGCGATCTGCGCGCCCTCATAAATTGGGCGCATGTTCGCGGCGAGGCATCCACTACGCCCCTGCGCCTCGTGCACCGTTGCGACACCCGCTTTCCCAAGTGCCGCGATTACGCCGGCGTCCGCCCTTTCGATGTTCTGTTTGACGACAGCCATTTTCAGTCCTCCTGTTTCAGTGGCGAAAACCTGCAATCCCAGACCCGTCTGACAAGGCGCGACCACCACCGTGATGATCCCGACACAGGTGGAAGGCGCGTTCAAGCCGCGTCACGCGACGGGCGATGGCGCCTAAAGTTCATCAACAGTGCGTGGAAAGATCGACTCGAACCCTTCGGCATATTTGCAGTCACGCCCGCCGGACATACCGCCAGAGTTGCGTTTGAAGTGGTTTGCTCGGTTGATCGCGACGCGGGTGTAATATTCCCACAGGTGTTCCTGCCCTTGCATCGCCTCGATCGCCGCGCGCTTTTTGTCCCAGACCGGGGTAATGTCGAGGAAGGTGTCGGGCTTCCAGCCCATCTGCTCGGTCTGGTGCGGCTCAAACAGATACATTTGCGGCGCGCCCAGCACCTTTTCCCCCGGATTATGCCCCCAGGCCTGTGCGATCATCCTGCATTCCAGCGCCGCCTGTGTCGTATTCATGTGGTCTGTATTGTAGGGGTCGTATCGTGAATGGCTGAGCATAAAGGCCGGTTGCACCTTTCTGATCACGTCCACCATCTTCATCTTGTTCTCGCGCGTAAATTCGAGAGGGTAATCGCCCAGATCAAGGCAGACGAGGTCATGCACGCCAAGCTTGTTGGCTGCCACCTCCGCCTCTTTTCGGCGCACGTCCTTGACGCGGTCCAGCGTCATACCTTCATCCTTCCACAGCTTGGCGCTTTCGCCACGCTCTCCGAAGGACAGGCAGAGAACTGTCACGTCATAGCCCATTTCGGCATGCAACGCGATTGCCCCACCGCATCGCCAGACGAAATCAGCCGCATGGGCAGAAATGACAAGTGCGCTTTTGTTCGCGGGCATTGCGGCTTCCTTTGCTGGATATGCATGATTGATCCCACGAAGAAACACCGCCTTTCAATTCCAAAGTGCGTGAGACGTTATAAGTATTCGCTATTGCAGATCGCACCGAGATGATAAGAACGGCACATTATGCACAACGCGGAAAAGAGTTCATGACCTCCACGCCGGCGACTGCCAAACCATGCGTTTTCATCAGCTTTGGACGGCCACGCCCGACGTTGGCGCAAGCTGGCGCAGCAACCCCCACTCCAGTCGCACCATGAGCGTGGCATCAGATATCCGGCCCTGCTGTGATCTATCGTAACCTGCGCCACCTGCGCATCTTTCTTGCAATTGCACAGACCGCATCAGTGACACGCGCCGCCGCGTTGTCGCATGTTTCCCAACCTGCGGTGACGCAAGCCCTTAAAAAGCTGGAACAAGGTTTGGGGCTGCCCCTGTTCGACCGGACGCCACAAGGGCTGTTTCCGACACCATGCGGCGAGATTCTGCGCGCGCGACTCAAAAGAGCTTTCGCCTATCTTGATCCGGCACTCAGAGAACTTTCGCCACGGATGCCCTTGACCGTGACGACGGCGCAGTTGGACGCGCTGATTGCGGTGCATGAGGTCGAGAATGTGACGCTTGCTGCGCGGCGTCTTGGCCTTGCGCAGCCGACCGTGCACCGCGCACTTGCGCGGCTTGAACAGGAATCCAAGCGCCTGTTGTTCAAGCGCACATCATACGGGTTGCTGGCGACACGGCAGGCCAGCGATCTTTGCCTTGCTGCCCGCCTTGCCTTTGTCGAGATTGGTCAGGCCAGCGCAGAAATCACCGAGCTGGACGGTGGCGAGGGTGGCCGCATCGTCCTGGGTGCATTGCCATTGTCCCAATCGATCATCCTGCCGCAGGCGCTCGCCCAGTTTCGTATCCTGCGCCCTACCCAGAAGATCACCGTGATAGATGGGCTGTATGACGAACTGTTGGGTGGCCTGCGCCGCGGTGACATTGACGCGATGCTGGGTGCCTTGCGTGATCCACTGCCAATCCGCGATGTGGTGCAAGAGCCGCTATTTAATGACGGGCTGTCAATCCTCGCCCGCCCCGATCACCCGCTGGCCAGCACGCCGGACCTGCGTCTGGCTGACCTCGTGAATTACCAATGGGTGGTGGCAAGGGATGGCACGCCTGCGCGCCAGCAATTCGATTCAAGCTTTGCCGAAGGCACGCTGCCACCTTCTGTCATCGAAACCGGGTCGATCCTGCTGATGCGCGAACTTTTGCTGATCAGCAATCACCTTGGCTGCATCTCAAGCGCACAGGCTGAAGCGGAAGTTGCCAAGGGTTTGCTGGCCCGGCTGGATGTGCGCAGCAGTTGGGCTGGCCGGATGATCGGGCTCACATCCCGCGTAGGGTGGATGCCGACGCAGGGTCAGGCGCTGATACTGGATCTCATTCGCGACATTGCGTGCAGGACGCGGCCCGACCGACGCGCTTTGCCATTGTAAACGCGCCGTTTTCTGATTTGATGTCAACACTGGCGCGGAATAACAAGCTGCTGATTTCCTGATCACTGCCAATCCCTTGGCCAGTCCGGTCATCGTATCGCGCGCGGTGACTATCATGGCTATCCTGTTGTGCGGTATGGTAACAAAGATGCGTTATCGCACGTGTGACATTTACGGCAAGGCCTGTGCTGCCTATCCACGCGCCAGAAAGGGATACTGAAACGATGACTGACCGCTTTGAAAAAGGCATGCGCGTGCGCCGGTCCGTATTGGGTGATGCGCATGTGGATCGTGCCGAGGCTGCCAAAACCGACTTTGATGCGAGCTTTCAGTCGCTTATCACCGAAGCGGCATGGGGCACTGTATGGGCGTCCGAGGCGATTACCCTGCGTGAACGTTCGATGATCACGCTGGCCTTGCTGGCGGCCACCGGCACCTTTGAAGAAAT
>NZ_JBKBQY010000009.1:11202-50593 GCF_046292185.1 Yoonia sp. | reverse complement strand
CCCAGATGGGCGCGCCACGCGGCGGTGATTCATCCACCGAACTGTCCACAGAACAGGCGCTGGAGGGGTGGCGCAGAAACCCTTTGCACGTGCCGGTTTAGCGGGCCAAATGCGCAGACAACATGAAACTGCCCACAGTGAAGCGCCCGAAAAGCAGGCAGGACAGCGCAGGACAAAAGGGTTGCCCGGACGCAACAAATGCATCGACGGCCCTGTTTCAATCTGAGGAGATTTTATGGTCGGGGCGGAGAGATTCGAACTCCCGACCCTCTGTTCCCAAAACAGATGCGCTACCAGGCTGCGCTACGCCCCGAACCATGGCGTGTCTTTAGCGCTGCTGAAATGATTTGAAAAGCCCTAAAGGGCAGGTTTTTCATCGCAAGGCAAAATTGCATCCGCACCGAAACTGGGGTGCTGCATGACATCGCCCACAGCGATGCCCAGACGGCGCGACAGGCCGCCGTTGATCTCTAACACCATCTGCACGCCGTCGCCGCCGGGGATCGGCGTTAGATCACCGGGGATCGCGTTTTCATGCAGATGAAGAATTTCACCCTCTGGGCTGGCGAATAACATATCCAAGGGAATCAATGTGTTCTTCATCCAGAAGCTGACGGATTGCGGTTCTTCATAGATGAACAACATCCCCGACAGGCGCGGCATGTCTTCCACGAACATCAGGCCCTGGGCGCGGGATGCGGGGGTATCGGCGATGTCGACGGTGAAACCCGCCTGCCCCCAATCACCGACAATCGTGACCCGGTCATCGGCACAGGCCGCCGCCGCTGTCTGCGCGACGAAGGCCAGGCCAAGGCCCAGGATCACCGTTTTCAGTTTACCGCACTTTCCCAACCAACCACCTCTATTGCCATGCGCCCGCGTTCGCCATCGACCAGACGCAGGCCGATCGCCTCGCCCGATTGCAGGTCGGACAGGCCGGACCGGCGCAGGACCTCTATATGAATGAACACGTCATCAGCTTTACCAAAGACATTGGCAAAACCAAAGCCTTTTGCCTTGTCGAACCATTTGACGCGCGCGGGTTCCACCGGGCGGCTGGCAATATCTGCGGCGGTATAATCGGCCATGTCGCGCAGGGGCATCGGCGCGTCATGGCTTGGCGGCGTGATCGAGATGATCTCGACTGCCTGCAATCCGCGCTGGGTATCCTGCACGAGGATATCCATATGCGATCCGTCCACAACGGACCCTTGGCCAAAATTTCGCAACACGTTCGCGTGCAACAAAATATCCGGCCCACCGCGCTCGGCTATCACAAAGCCGAACCCTTTGGTCGGATCAAACCACTTTACTTGTCCTTGCACCCGCCGGCGATCACCGGAGTCTTGCGTTTCCATCTGCTCTTCCTTTTGACGCAACGGGTCGACCCCCTGCGCCTTTTCACATCACGGGGTGAACTGAGGCATGATGGCATAACCAACATGACACAACCCACCACTCTGCCCAACACTCAGGGGTTCAGGCGGGTCACCGTCCACCCTTCATCAACTGTTTCTCGCGTCCAGCGAAACCGGTCGTGCAGGCGAAACGCACCGTCTGACCAGAACTCGATCTCCAGCGGAATAATTCGGTACCCACCCCAGAAACGCGGTCTGGCGGGGTTCGTTCCTTGTTCCACTGTTACTTTTGCCACTTCTGCCATCAAGGCCGCACGCGACGTCAAGGGTTTCGACTGCCGCGACGCCCAGGCACCCAGACGGCTTTTGAGCGAGCGGGACCGGAAATATTCATCCGCCACTGCCCCGTCCTCGCGCTCGACCAGCCCACGGACACGGATTTGCCGCGCGAGCGATTTCCAATGCATGACGAAAGCCGCCTTGCCTGAGGTTTCAATTTCGACAGCCTTCTGGCTTTCGTAATTGGTATAGAAAACAAATGCCTGGGCTTCTATTTCCTTCAAAAGGACCATCCGCACGTTCGGTAGCCCGGTTTCATCCACGCTTGCAAGAGCGATGGCATTGGGGTCTGCAGGTTCTGATTCTCGGGCCGCGTCCAGCCATTGCTGCGCGATTACAAAGGGGTCCTCCCCCGCAAAAATGCCCGTCCGATCAGACATTGCAGTTCCTCAACTACGTCCCCAAATCCAAAGCCTAGGGTTATTCGCGAACAGTATCAACTATTCGTCATGATTGTTCTCAGATTGCTTGTGTCTAGGCAACCCCCCGGCGCCCGTGCTAGTGACCTGTAAAGTAATTACAAAGGTTGCAAAGAATGTCATCACAATTGATGCAGGGCAAGCGCGGGCTGATCATGGGCCTCGCCAATGACAAGTCCATCGCTTGGGGGATCGCCAAGGCTTTGGCCGAAGCTGGTGCAGAACTGGCGTTTTCCTATCAAGGCGAGGCTGTGAAGAAACGTGTCGAGCCGCTCGCACGCTCGGTAGGATCGGATCTGATCCTGCCATGTGACGTCGGGGACGAAGCCTCTATTGATGACCTTTTCGCCACAGTTGCGCAAAAATGGGGCAAACTAGACTTTATTGTTCACGCAATTGGTTTCTCGGACAAGAGCGAGCTGCGCGGACGCTATGTCGATACCAGCCGGTCCAATTTCGCGATGTCGATGGATATTTCGGTCTATTCCTTCACCGCTGTGGTGCAGCGCGCCGAAAAGCTGATGACGGATGGTGGTTCCTGTCTGACGCTGACCTATTACGGTGCCGAAAAGGTCATGCCGCATTACAACGTGATGGGCGTGGCCAAGGCCGCGTTGGAAGCATCGGTGCGTTACATGGCCGAGGATCTGGGCAAGAAGAACATCCGCGTCAACGCGATCAGCGCAGGCACGATCAAGACGCTGGCAGCATCGGGCATCGGGGATTTCCGGCTGATCATGAAATGGAACGAATATAATTCGCCGCTGCGCCGCACTGTCACGCAGGAAGAGGTGGGCAAATCCGCGCTTTACCTGCTGTCGGATCTGTCCAGCGCCGTGACCGGGGAAATCCTGCATGTCGATTCGGGGTATCATGTCGTCGGCATGAAAGCCGTCGACGCCCCCGATATCACCAAGGAATGATGCGATGAATGACCGTTTGCCGCATGAAAAGGGCTTTCACATCTCCTGGGATCAGATCCACCGCGACAGCCGCGCGCTGGCCTGGCGGCTGGACGGGCAAGGCCCCGACGATGGCGGCTGGCGCGCTGTGGTCGCGATCACCCGTGGCGGCATGGCCCCCGCGATGATCGTCGCCCGCGAACTGGATATCCGCACCGTCGATACGATCAGCGTGAAAAGCTATGACCATCAAGATCAGGCAGAGGCGCGCGTGCTCAAGGCCCCCGATGCTGATCTGATGGGCGATGGCACCGGTATCCTGATCGTCGATGATCTGGTGGACAGCGGCAAGACGCTGGAACTGGTGCGCAGCCTGTACCCCAAGGCCCATTTCGCCACCGTCTATGCCAAGCCAAAGGGGCGCCCGCAGGTCCAGACCTTCATCACCGAAGTGTCGCAGGACACGTGGATCTTTTTCCCCTGGGACATGGCGCTGCAATATGTCGAACCTTATCGCGGCAAGGACTGACATAACCGGAAAACTAGTTTTTTGGCTCAATCATTTGGACAGATCATGACAAGGTCCCGCACCGCCGCAACCTTTTCACCCCCGGTGATGGAGGCGCGGCGCTGGCTTGACGGTGTGACCCATCCCGCCGACCGCCCCCTGATCAACGTCAGTCAGGCCGCCCCGGTCGCGCCGCCGCCCCACGCGCTGCGCGCGGCCTTGGCGGATATCGTGATGCAGGACAGCGACGCCCATCTGTACGGTCCGGTGCTGGGCCTGCCCGCCCTGCGCGATGAGATCGCGCAGCAATGGACCCGTGCCTATGGCGGCAGCATCGATCCGGGTCAGGTCGGCATCACCTCGGGCTGCAATCAGGCGTTTGCCGCCGTCATCGCAGCACTCTGTGATCAGGACGACGAGGTGATCCTGCCCGTCCCCTATTATTTCAATCACCGCATGTGGCTGGATATGTCGGGCGTGCGAACCATCCCGCTGACCTGCGGGGCGGATATGGTCCCCGACGCGGCAGCGGCGGCCAGTCTGATCACCGACCGCACCCGCGCTATCGTGCTGGTCAGCCCCAACAACCCCTGCGGTGTGGAATATCCCGCCGCCACGCTGCGCGCCTTTCTGGACCTTGCCCGCGCGCGGGGCATCGCGTTGATCGTCGATGAAACCTATCGCGATTTCGACAGCCGCACCGGCGCGCCGCATGATCTGTTCAGCGATCCGCATTGGGACGATACGCTGATCCAGCTTTATTCCTTTTCCAAGGCGTATCGTCTGACCGGCCACCGTGTCGGCGCGGTGCTGACCAATCCCGGGCTGATGGCCGAGATCGAGAAGTTTCTTGATACTGTGGCGATCTGCCCAAACCAGATCGGGCAGCGCGCGGCGCTTTGGGGGATGCAGAACCTGTCGCAATGGCTGGCGGGGGAACGGGATGAAATCCTCGACCGGCGCGCCGCGATCACGGATCACTTTCCCGCTTTGGCGGCGCAGGGGTGGAAGCTGCTGGGTGTGGGCGCTTACTTCGCCTATCTGGAACATCCTTTCGCGGTCTCATCGCATGATCTGGCGCGCCGGCTGGTGACGGACGCAGGCATTCTGCTGCTGCCCGGCACGATGTTCATGCCCGAAGGTGACACCGCCGGGGAAAGCCAGTTGCGTATCGCCTTTGCCAATATCGACCGTGCCGGGATCGCCACCTTGTTTGACAGGCTGGCAAAGGTCGCCGTCTGACCCTTGCACCCAAGGGCGCAGCCCCCTATTCATGCGCGACCAATCAGGGCGGAGCGGCAGCAGATGGCACAAAAGAAAAAATCCCGTATCGGCGCATGGATCATCGTCGGCGTCGTCCTTGTCGGGCTTGCAGGTTTCGGCACCGGCGGGCTGACCGGGAATATCCGCAACCTTGGCAAGGTCGGCGACAAGGATGTGACCGTCGCATCCTATCAACGTGCGCTGGATGACCAGATCCGCAGCCTTTCCGCGCAATTCGGCACGCAGATTTCGTTTCAGCAGGCGCAGGCCTTTGGCATCGACCGGCAGGCGCTGCAACAGGTGATCCTGACCCGGACGCTGGATAATGAGGCCGCGCGCATGGGCATTTCCGCGGGTGATACCGCCGTTTTCGACCGGATCACGTCGATTTCGGCGTTTCAGGGCGCGGGCGGGTTCAACCGCGACACCTATCGTCTGGTGCTGCAACAATCCGGGCAAAGCGAATCCCAGTTCGAGGCTGAAATTCGCGAAGACCTGGCCCGCACCCTGCTGCAGGCGGCGGTTGTCAGCGGCATCCCCGGTGCCGCAGCCCCCGCCGAAACCCTTGTGCGTTATGCCAGCGAAGCCCGCGACGTGACGCTGGCACGCGTGACCGCCGATCTGCTGACCGCCCCCGTGCCCGGTGCCACGGACGAGGATATCGTCGCCTATTACGAGGCAAATGCCGAAGAATTCACCCTGCCCGAGGCGCGCGACATCACCTATGTCTGGATGACCCCCGCGATGATCGAGGACCAGATGGAGGTGACGGATGCCGCCATCGCCGCGCTTTATGACCAGCGGATCGCCGAATATGTGCAGCCGGAACGCCGCCTTGTCGAACGGCTGATCTTTACCGATCCGGCCAATGCGCAGGCCGCGCTGGACCGGATCGCCGAGGACGAGCTGACATTCGACGCGCTGGTCGAAGAACGCGGTCTGAGCCTTGCCGATGTCGATCTGGGCGATGTGGCGCGAGATGAATTGCCGGCCGGGGCGCAGGACCCCGTTTTTGAAGCCGCCCCCGGCAATGTCGTCGGCCCCTTCCCCGCCGCGACCGGTGTCGCCCTTTACCGCGTCAATGCGGTGCTGAACGCGCAAGAGGTCACGCTGGAAGAAGCCGCCGATGATCTGCGCCCCGAACTGGCCGCAGAGGCCGCGCGCGAAGTGATCAATCAGGATTTCGACCGGATCACCGATCTGCTCGCCGGTGGTGCCGCGTTGGAAGATCTGGCCGCGCAGACCGATCTGACGCTGGGCACGATCAGCTGGACACCCGATATGTCCGAAGGCATCGCTGCTTATGAAACCTTTCGCGATGCCGCTGCCGAAGTGACCGAAGGCGCGTTCCCCCGCTTGCAGGTTCTGTCCGATGGCGGCGTTTTCGCGCTGCGACTGGATGGCGTGACGCCCGCACAGGTGCCGCCGCTGGACAATATCCGCGATCAGGTTGCCGAAGCCTGGCAGGCGCAGGCGCGGCAGGACGCCGTTCTGGCCCGTGCCGAGGAACTGGCCGCCGATCTGACGCCGGACACCGATCTGACGGAACTGGGTCTGGCCCCAAGGGTGGAACCCAACCTGACCCGCCGCAGCTTTGTCGAAAATACGCCCGAAGGGTTCAATGCCATCGTCTTTGACATGGCGCTGGACGAAGCCCGCGTCGTGGACGCCGGTGACAGCGCGCTGATCGTCCGGCTGGAGCGTATCGCCGATGCCGATCCTGCCGCCACCGATCAGGCCGCCCAACGCGAAGCGATCACCGAATCCATCGCCGCAGGCGTCGCGCAGGACCTGTTCGATGCCTATGCGTCGGCGGTGCAGCAGAATACCCGCATCAATATCAATCAGGCGACGGTGGATTCCGTGAACGCCCAGCTTCAATAGGTGCGCTATGGCATTATTGCCAGATTACGACAGTTTCGCCCGCCGCTATGACGCGGGCGAAAACCAGATCGTCTATACCCGCATCG
The DNA here is from genome assembly GCF_046292185.1 of Yoonia sp. GTDB lineage: Bacteria > Pseudomonadota > Alphaproteobacteria > Rhodobacterales > Rhodobacteraceae > Yoonia. Next base: position 43,834 of record NZ_JBKBQY010000009.1, on the reverse strand, counting down.
CGGCGGATCTGGATACGCCCGTATCGCTGATGCTGAAACTCACCGAGGCCGGCACCAACGCCTTTATCCTGGAAAGCGTGACGGGTGGCGAAATCCGGGGCCGGTATTCGATGATCGGGATGAACCCCGATCTGATCTGGGACTGTCGCGGCACCACTTCGCGGGTCAACCGGTCTGCCCGGTTCGATGCGGATGCGTTCGAGGAGATGCCCGGCGATCCTTTGGCCGCCCTGCGCGCCATCATCGCCGAATCGCGGATCGATCTGCCTGCGGGCCTGCCCGCCGCTTCGGCGGGGCTGTTCGGTTATCTGGGCTATGACATGATCCGGCTGGTGGAAAATCTGCCCGATGTGAACCCTGATCCTTTGGGTCTGCCCGATGCGGTAATGCTGCGCCCGTCGGTCGTGGCGGTGCTGGACGGGGTCAAGGGCGATGTGATCCTTGTGGCACCTGCCTATGTCCGCAGCGGGCTGTCAGCCAAGGCCGCCTATGCGCAGGCCGCCGAACGGGTGATGGATGCGCAACGCGCGCTGGACCGGTCCCTGCCCCAACACAGCCGCGCGCTGGCCGATCCTGCGGATGTGGCGCCGCCAGTGTCGAACTTTACCCACGCGGGCTATCTGCAGGCGGTGGAAAAGGCCAAGGAATATATCCGCGCTGGCGATATCTTTCAGGTCGTCCCATCACAACGCTGGACGCAGGAATTCCGTGAACCGCCCTTTGCGCTGTACCGGTCCCTGCGCCGGACCAATCCGTCGCCCTTCATGTTCTTTTTCAACTTCGGCGGCTTTCAGGTGATCGGGGCCAGCCCGGAAATCCTTGTCCGTGTTTTTGGCAAAGAGGTCACGATCCGCCCTATCGCAGGCACGCGGCCACGTGGTGCCACGCCCGCACAAGACGACGCGAACGAGGCGGATCTGCTGGCGGATCAAAAGGAACTGGCCGAGCATCTGATGCTGCTGGATCTGGGACGCAATGACACCGGCAAAGTATCCAAGATCGGCACGGTGCGTCCGACCGAACAATTCATCGTCGAACGCTATAGCCATGTGATGCATATCGTGTCCAATGTCGTGGGCGAACTGGCCGACGATCAGGATGCGTTGAGCGCGTTTTTCGCAGGCATGCCCGCAGGCACGGTATCGGGCGCGCCCAAGGTCCGCGCGATGCAGATCATTGACGAGCTGGAACCCGAAAAACGTGGCGTCTATGGCGGCGGCTGCGGGTATTTCAGCGCGAATGGTGACATGGATATGTGCATCGCCCTGCGCACCGCCGTTTTGCAGGATGAAAAGCTGTATATCCAGGCCGGTGGCGGCGTCGTCTATGACAGCGACCCCGAGGCAGAATATCAGGAAACCGTGCATAAATCGAATGCGATCCGCAAGGCAGCGGCGGATGCGCGAATGTTTCAGGGCGGCGGCAATTAAGCAGACCTTTGCCCGAAAGCACACCTTTGCCGACACCGGCCCCGAACGGGGCCGGTGTCTTGCGTTTGGGGGCCCTGCGGGTTGCACGGTGATTGTTCTTTTTGCGCACAATATGACATCTAGTTGCACATCTTTTAGGCAACACCTATGGTTTCATCTGACCAATCCGCCCCGCGACTTTGCCATGAATTGTCCCGGTGCGGCAGAAATGGTCTGACCACGATGAATGCAAATCCGGGAGTCGCAATACCATGAAAAAGATCGAAGCGATCATCAAGCCGTTCAAACTGGACGAGGTGAAAGAGGCTCTTCAGGAAATGGGCGTTCAGGGCCTTTCTGTTGTCGAAGTCAAAGGATTTGGACGCCAAAAGGGCCATACGGAATTGTACCGCGGTGCGGAATATGTCGTCGATTTTCTGCCCAAGGTGAAAGTCGAAGTCGTCCTGCCTGACGATCAGGTGGACGGTGCCATCGAGGCGATCATTGCCGCTGCCAAGACCGACAAGATCGGCGACGGCAAGATCTTTGTTTCGTCCGTCGAACAGGCGATCCGCATCCGCACAGGCGAATCCGGCGACGAAGCCCTTTAACACCCCCTTGCAACTGCCCGGCAGGGATGGTGCAAGGTAACTCAGATACTCACGAAAGGTGCCCTTATGGACAATAAAGCTGTTCTGAAACTGATGAAGGATGAAGAGGTCGATTACGTCGATATCCGCTTCACCGATCCGCGCGGCAAGCTGCAACACGTCACCGTGGTTGCCGATCTTGTCGACGAAGACTTCCTTGAGGAAGGCTTCATGTTCGACGGCTCGTCCATTGCCGGTTGGAAATCCATTGACCAGTCCGACATGAAACTGATGCCCGATGCGGCCAGCGCCTATGTCGATCCGTTCTATGCCGAAAAAACCCTGTGCCTGCATTGCAACGTGGTCGAACCCGACACGATGGAACCCTATGACCGCGACCCACGCGGCACCGCCGTCAAGGCCGAGGAATATCTGAAGTCTTCCGGCATCGGCGACACCGCCTATTTCGGACCAGAGGCTGAATTCTTTGTCTTTGACGATGTGCGTTTCAGCGTCACGATGAACAAAGTGTCCTATCAGGTCGATGCGCTGGACGGCGCATGGAACACCGATACCGAATATGAAATGGGCAATACCGGCCACCGTCCCGGTATCAAGGGCGGCTATTTCCCGGTGAACCCGATCGACGATGCCCAGGAAATGCGGTCTGAAATGCTGTCCACGATGAAGCGGATGGGCATGAAGGTCGACAAGCACCACCACGAGGTCGCGTCCTGCCAGCACGAGTTGGGTTTGATCTTTGGCACGCTGACGCATCAGGCGGACGAGATCCAGAAATACAAATACGTCATCCACAACGTCGCACAGGCCTATGGCAAATCTGCGACCTTCATGCCGAAACCCATCGCGGGCGACAACGGAACCGGCATGCACGTGAACATGTCGATCTGGAAAGACGGCAAGCCCTTGTTCGCAGGCGACAAATATGCCGATCTGTCACAGGAAGCGCTGTATTTCATCGGCGGTATCCTGAAGCACGCCAAGGCGCTGAACGCGATCACCAACCCGACGACCAACAGCTACAAGCGTCTGATCCCCGGATTTGAAGCCCCCGTGCTGCGCGCCTACTCCGCGCGGAACCGGTCCGGTTGCGTCCGCATCCCATGGGCGGAATCCCCCAAGGCAAAACGCGTCGAGGCCCGTTTCCCCGACCCGGCCGCCAACCCATACCTGTGCTTTGCCGCATTGCTGATGGCTGGCCTTGACGGGATCAAGAACAAGATCGATCCGGGCCCGTCTTCTGACAAGGACCTGTACGATCTGCCGCCAGAAGAGCTGGCATCGATCCCCACCGTTTGCGGATCGCTGCGTGAGGCGCTGGAATCGCTGGAAGCCGATCACGAATTCCTGCTGGCCGGTGACGTGTTCACCAAGTCCCAGCTCGAAGGCTATATGGCGCTGAAGTGGGAAGAGGTTTACGCCTACGAGCACACACCGCATCCGATTGAGTACAAGATGTATTACAGCTGCTAAAGGCTGGTTGATTGCAAAGAAGCCCCGTCTGTTTGGTCAGGCGGGGCTTTTTTGTTGGGGTCGGAGTGTGCTTTTTAAGGGGTCCATTTTTACTCAACACCAACAGGCCATAGCTTGCGAATGACTGAAAGATCGTTGAATATAAGAAATGGCGTGCGTATTTACGCTTTAGAAACACATTTTTGCTATGTTCAGACAAATATCTGGCGATAGGAGGCGCACGATGACCAGCAAGAAACTGACCTCTGCGACGGTAAACCGCCACGCGTTAACGGGGAAATTTGTTGTGCGCGAAGACGGTGGCAAGGCAAGCATTCACGAGGTGAAGCCCAACTCGAAGGCTGTCATCAGCAAGAGTGTTTCAAAAAACTGGGACGCTTTGCAGCGGTTGGCAAATCGGTAAACGCCATTACCGCGTGACCTTTGCGGATGCGTTGGAAGCGCATGAAATGTCGCTTGACGCCTTCGGTGGTCTGCGCGGCATCAGCAATATTGACAACATTCTTGGCGCATTGGGTCGTCCCTATCACGGCTATCACCGCATGATCTGGGCCAAGGGTGCCGCCCTTTTGCATGGTGTCGCGTCCAGCCACGGTTTCAACGACGGCAACAAACGAACGTCGTGGCTGCTGGCAGAACTCTTGTTCGAGCGTTGTGGCTATACCTTGGACTTACGTGTGGATGACCGGCTGGACGATGTTGTCGTCGCCGTTGTCGAGGGGACGATGTCGCAGGATGATCTGGAAAGTTGGTTGAAGGAACGCACCGTGCGGGCCTGATCCTGATTTGCGGCAGGCGACGATCAGCGATAGCAAAGCAGTCGCGATAATCACCACCAAACAAAAAAGCGCGGACCTTTCAGCCCGCGCCCCTCAACTCTCAATCTCGCCTGCGCTTATTTGCGCGCGTCGCCGATCAGCTTCCACAGACCCGGCACGATCAACGCAGCCAGCCCCAGTTTCAGCGCATCACCCAGCAGGAACGGTGTCAGGCCCCAGGCAAAGATCGGCTGGTCCCAGCCGTAAAGCACGCCGAGCCAGGCCACGCCGGGCACATAGATCAGCACATTGCCGATCAGCATCGCCAGCGCCATCCAGACCACCGACCGGTCCCAGCCGGCGCGTGCGGCATAACCCAGCGCCAGTGTCGCCAGCACATAGCCGACCAGATAGCCGCCGGTGCTGCCCATCATATAGCTGAGGCCGTAAGCCTCGGCGCTGGAGCTTTGGAAGACGTCGAAGCCGAGCATGCCGATGATCATCCAGCCCAGCATCGTCGCCAGACCCAGACGCGGGCCATAGGCGGCGGCGATGGTCAGGACCGCGAAGGTCCCCATGCTGATCGCGACGGGGCTGCCGGGGACGGGCACTTTGATCTTGGCCATCACGGCCAGAACGATGATCCCCAGCACCACCATCAGCGCCTGTTTCACGCGCAGGGCTGTGCCTTGCGATGGGCCGAAAGCCTCGGTCAGGACTTTGTCATTCAATGCGAGGGCCATGTGCCACTCTCCCCTTTTTGTTACCTTCTGCATTTATTGCTGATGCCGCAGCGCGGCGCAAGCCTGTAGGGCGGGGATCACACCGCCGCCCGTCTGCAATCTGTCACCGATGTATAATCCTTGCGCGGGCCGGTCACGACCCATGTCGCGCGCCAATCGGGCCAGCGGGTGAAATCATAAGTGACCGTGTAATAATCTTCCCCGCAGGGATGGTCGGTGCCTGCCGCCTGCCCCGTCGGCATGAAGCTGTGAAAATCGCGCCCATCGGCAAAACGCACCAGCACAAGGCCGGGCCGAAACTGCCAGTGATAGCGCCGTGTCGCCTGCATTGGCGGGGCATCGCCAAACCGCATCTGGCCTGCTTCGACATAATCCAGCCCGTCCGCGCCGGCCAGTGTCAGCACCGCCGTGCCGGTGAAATCCCCGTGCATCCCGCCATGCCGGTCGACGATCCGCCGTGCCAGCCGCCAATCACCTGCAAAATCATCTCGCCCCAACACTGCGCATTCCTTGTTCTTGGCTTGAGGCTGCGCCCCTTCCCTTTTATGACGCAAAGGCAATCTGCTGCCCAGACCCATCAAAAAGGTGCCTTTCATGATCCCACGTTATTCCCGCCCCGAAATGACCGCCATCTGGGAGCCTGCCACCAAGTTCCGCATCTGGTACGAGATCGAGGCGCATGCCTGTGACGCACAGGCCGCCATCGGCGTGATCCCGGCGGAAAATGCCGCTGCGGTGTGGAATGCCAAAGACGTGGCCTTTGACGTCGCCCGGATTGATGAGATCGAGGCCGTGACCAAACATGACGTCATCGCCTTTCTGACCCATCTGGCGGAAATCATCGGGCAGGATACCGCGCGGTTTGTGCATCAGGGGATGACGTCATCGGATGTGTTGGACACCACGTTCAACGTCCAGCTTGTTCGCGCGAGTGATCTGCTGCTCGCAGGCATGGACCGTGTACTGGCCGCGCTCAAGACCCGCGCGCTGGAACACAAGGATACAGTGCGCATCGGGCGCAGCCATGGCATCCATGCTGAACCCACGACGATGGGTCTGACATTCGCCCGGTTCTATGCCGAAATGGACCGGAACCGCGCCCGCCTGGTCAATGCACGGGCCGAAATCGCGACAGGTGCCATTTCCGGCGCTGTCGGCACGTTTGCCAATATCGACCCGAGCGTGGAAGAGCATGTGTGTGCCCAGCTTGGCCTGACGCCGGAACCGATCAGCACGCAGGTCATCCCGCGCGACCGGCATGCGATGTTCTTTGCCACGCTTGGCGTCATCGCATCCAGCATCGAGAATATCGCCATCGAGATCCGCCATATGCAGCGCACCGAAGTGCTGGAGGCAGAGGAGTTTTTCTCTGCCGGGCAAAAGGGCAGTTCCGCCATGCCGCATAAACGCAACCCGGTGCTGACCGAAAACCTGACCGGGCTGGCGCGGCTGGTGCGGATGTCGGTGGTGCCTGCGATGGAAAACGTGGCCCTGTGGCATGAACGCGATATCAGCCATTCATCGGTCGAACGCGCCATCGGGCCGGATACGACGATCACGCTGGATTTCGCGCTGCATCGTCTGGCGGGGGTCGTGGAAAAACTGGTGATCTATCCCGAAAACATGCTGGCGAATATGAATAAATTCCGTGGGCTGGTGATGTCGCAACGCGTGCTGCTGGCGCTGACGCAGGCCGGGGTGAACCGCGAGGACGCCTATAAGCTGGTCCAGCGCAATGCGATGCGGGTCTGGGAACAGGGGGCGGATTTCAAGACCGAACTGCTCGCCGATGCCGATGTGCTGGCTGCGCTGAGCCCCGCCGAGATCGAAGAGAAATTCGACCTCGGCTATCATGTGAAACATGTGGATACGATCTTTGCGCGGGTCTTTGGCGCGACGTGACGAATTGGGTGAATCCGGGCGGGACCACGCCCGGATACTCAGCCTGCCAGCAGATTAGTGCCGCGAAGCAATCTGCGATTGCTGCGTCTGAGCCGGCGCCCTGTTTGCGCCTGAGGACAGTCTGGACTTCGGCGACGCCTGCGTTTGCTGGCCACCGACAGGCATGCTGAGCACCACATAGCGGCGGCCATCCTCGGCGTTGACGTAGGGCTCACCAATCATGCTGGGACTGTAACCGAATTTCCGCAGCGTACGAATCAGCGACGGTGGGCTAAGCGACATCAGGTCGGTTGCCTTCTGTGCCACGGCCTGTTCCACGAGTCCCTCGACGATCAGTTCCAGACACCGTGCACTGGTAGCAAGGTCCTTGATCTCGGGTGACACCACAAGGCGGGTGCATTCCCAGATATTTGCGGTCACAAAAGCCTCTGGCACGACCGAGGCAGGGATGCCGATGATCTTGCCTTCGATCGCGTCGCGCAGCATGTAGGTATGCGATCCCCAGCGCGCCGTCGTTGCCATTGCACGACCGCCACCGACGACCTTGCCGTCCTGCAAGACCAGCGAATAATAGGCCTGGGGATTGTCATATTGATCCATCTCCACATCGTCGTCATGCGGGATGTCCCAGCCAAGCTGGTCGACAAAAACTTTCTTGCGCAGTGCGAGAAATTCAAAAAATGCCGTGCCGTGTTTGTGCAATTGCGTCAGGTTAAATGTAATCTTTTCCATAGGTCCCTCATGTTAATGCGCGAGTCGTCGTCGGGCCTCATAACCCGTGATTGTGACATGCCACATTCATCGGTCAAATTGATCGCTAATTGTATACAAAAGTGAGCCGAAAGTCACAAAAGCGTCAGATCAGGCCATATTGGTTTGCCAGAGCAGCCGCTTGGGTGCCCGTTTTTGCACCAAGTTTCAGCTTTGCGTTCTTCAGCCGCTGTTTGACCGCGCCTTCGCTGACATGCAATTCATGGGCGATCTGCTTGAGTCGCTTGCCGTCCTTGACCATCCCGAGCGCTTCGAGTTCTGCGCGGGTCAGATTCGTCGGCGGCGCCGTTTCATTGTGCCGCCGCGCGATGTAGGCCTGCAGCAGCTTGACCTCGAGGTCGGTATATTCGCGGTCGCCGCGGGTGAAGGAAGCGAAGGACCGCTGCGCATTGCTGCTGCTGTCCATCACCGCAACTGTGACACCATAGCGCAGGCCAAAACTACGCGCCTGCAGGATCACGCGCTTGGGGTCTTCTTGGTCAAGATCGCTCCAGCGACGGAAGCCGACATTGCCATAGGCCCAGCGAACCGCCGGGTCAAACAACATAAACCGTTGTTTTGTATAATGTTCTACCCATGCTGCGGGCAGTTCATTCACCTCTTCCATGGGAAAGGCAAAGCCGATCCGCAAGGCGATATAATATCCGGATGGTGCCAGTTGCACCATGTCGTCCGGACCTAAAAGTGCAGACATTCAGTTTCCCCGGGCCAGTCAGAAAACAAAGCCCTTGTTGCTATGCCACAGATACCATTACACTGAAAAAAACACTGGTTCATCGCACTATCCGCTAATTTGACGGGTTGGCAACCAGAAAGCGAGTATGAAGATGCCGACGTCCGACCTTGACCTGAGCGCTATCCTTGGCGAATTTAAGGATCGGGCGCAATCGGGCTATGCACTGGGGCTGCACATCAACTTTACCACCCCAGCGTATTTTTTCCAAAGCTATCCGCGCCCATGGCTGGAACATTACTCGAAATCCGGGCTTTTGATGAATGATCCCACGGTTTCGTGGTGCTTTGAGAACACCGGCGTGTGCCGTTGGTCAGAAATGGATGACCCGGCGAACGTCTTGGTGCAGGCTGCAGACTTTGGAATGAAATACGGTATCTCCTGCTCCACTGACTCCAATGGCAGCCAGAGCATGGCGGGCTTTGCCCGCGCGGATCGTGAATACAGCGATGAAGAAATCACCGAACTGGTGGCACTTTTCGAGCGGCTGCATGATCTGACCGGCGATCAGGCGTCTTTGCCGCCCGAAACCGTCGAGCAGCTGAAAAAAATGTCGATCATGGTGACGCATCCGGGGTCATAAGCTCGGCCGCTAAGCCTTTGTTCATGCATCATGTGCCAGAATGGCCGCATGAACATGATGTCCCAAAGACCTGATTCCCCTGCCCTGTCGCGCCGACGCAAGGCCGCGATTGTCGTGCAGATGATGATCGCCGATGGCGGCAGCCTTCCGCTGGCATCCTTGCCCGAATTCTTGCAGGAAGCATTGACCAGTGAGCTGGCCGGTCTGCGGCTGCTTGATCGGTCCACCATGGCGGCTGTGGCCGAGGAATTCGCTGCCGAACTTGATGCTGTCGGCATGTCCGCACCGGGCAGTCGCGATGACGCGATCACCGCCCTGGCGGGACATCTCAGCCCCGCCCTTGCCGCACGGCTGAAGGCGCAGATGACCAGCGTGCGCAACGGCGACCACTGGCCCGTCGTGGCGGAACTGCCCACCGCGCGACTGGCGCGGATCATGCAATCGGAAAGCATCGAAATCGGTGCCGTCGCCTTGGCCAAACTGCCCGTCGCCAAGGCGGCAGAGGTGCTGGCGCAAACCCCCGGCGACCGCGCACGCCGGATCACCTATGCGATGTCGCAGACCGCAGATGTCGCACCCGATGTGGTGCGCCGGATCGGCCGTGCGCTGGCGCAGGATTATGGCCGCAGCGCGCCTGTCGCATTCGAAAAGGCACCGGTGCAACGGCTGGGCGCGATCCTCAATTCCGCGACGACCGACACGCGTGAAGACATGCTGGCAGGGCTGGGCGACAAGGATCCGGTCTTTGCCAGCAATGTGCGCAAGGCGATTTTCACCTTCAAGGATATCGCGACAAGGGTGAAGCCCGCGGATATCGCCAATTGCATCCGCGCCGTCGAAGCGCCGGTGCTGAGCACGGCAATCGCCGCGGCCTTGGCCGGGGATGCTGCCCTTGTCGCGGCGGCGGAACATATTCTGGATAACCTGTCGCAGCGCATGGCCACGCAATTGCGCGAAGAGGCGGGTGAACGCGGCGCGGTGAAAAGGCCCGAGGCCGAGGCGGCAATGGCGGCGGTCACGACAGCGGTGCGGGATATGGTCGATGCGGGTGTCATCACCCTGCGCGACCCGGATGCAGAAGAGCAAGAAGGGTGATCCGCGATGAATCGACGGCTTGTTGCCCATGCAGGGGGGGGTCGCGACCTATGTTGCCCGGCTCGCGCGATTTCCCAGACCGCGACGCGCAACGAGTTGCATGTCGGGTGCGTCAAGACGCATCTCGCGCGATTTCCCAGACCGCGACCGGCGTCAGTAGCATGTAGGGTGCGTCAAGACGCACCCGACCCCGCCCGCCTCCCACACCAGTCGAGACAAGAGCGACGACGCCGGACATGCAGTTGGGTCCGACCCATGTTGCCCACGCTCTTCCTGCTTCTCAGACGGGGAGCGGCAACAGGTTGCAGGTAGGGTGCGTCTTGACGCACCCTACGTTCATCGCGCACCAGTGCGACACCGCCCGGCTTATCCGCCCTTCCGATGGGCGCGGTCGCCAGCTTTGCCATCCATATCACCGGTAAGCTGCGTCAAGACGCACCCCATCCCGGCGTTATCGCATGGACAGCCGCGGCTCTTGCCACTAATTCTCGCGCCATGAGCGAGGATCACCAGAACCACAGGCACGCGATGGTGCCATGGCACGCACTGGCACAGCCGTGACTGACGACGCGCCCATCACCGGCAGCCTTGCCGACCGTGTCGCCGACATCGCCCTGCGCGGCCTGATCGGGAGCGTCAAGCGCCTGCCCTACCCGATACGGGTCAGGTTCATGGGCAAGGCTCTCGCGCGCGGCATCGCCCCACTCGCCGGTTATCTGCGCCGGGCGGACACGCATCTGGCGATGATCTATCCCGATATGCCCGCCATTGCGCGTCGACAGATGGCCCGGGCCTGCTGCGATAATTTCGGGCGCACGCTGATCGAAAATTATTCCTGGGCGGAATTCGGGGCGCATCTGGCAGACACACAGCCCACGGGGCCGGGGCTGGCCGCGCTGGAACAGGCGGCGCGCGACAAACGTCCCGTCCTTTTTGCCACGGGTCATTACGGCAATCACGAAGCGCCGCGCCAGGTGCTGACCCGCATGGGCTATGTGATCGGCGGGCTATACCGCCCGATGCAGAATGCGTTCTTCAACGCCCATTACGCGCGCACGATGACATCCTGGGGTGGGCCGGTGTTTGAACAGGGACGTCAGGGCACGATGGGTCTGGTGCGTCACCTGCGCGGCGGCGGCATGGGCACGCTGCTGTTTGATGTCGCGGCCAAGGGCCCGGCGATCCCGTTTCTGGGCAAACCCGCCCATACCGCGACATCCATCGCCGAGATTGCCCTGCGCAGCGATGCGCTGGTCATCCCCTATTACGGTGTCAGGCAGGCAGACGGGCTATCGTTCGAAATCATGCTTGATACGCCGGTCGCCCCCGATACGCCCGAGGCGATGATGCTGTCGCTCACCAGATCGCTGGAAGCCCAGATCGCGCGCCAACCTGCGCAATGGTTCTGGGTACATCGCCGCTGGAAACCGCGCAAAGGCAGTTAGCGCAGCCGCGCCGCCCCGACGATCGGGCCGTTGCCGCTGCGTTGCAGGATGACGACGACAGGCTCTGGTCCTGCGGCCTGCGCGTGCAGGTCCAGCGGCGTGGTGCCGTTCCACTGGTCCAGCACATCCCACGACGTGACGACATTGGCATAGTCCAGCTTCTGGCCCGCGTTTTCGCCCCGCCGGATATCGACACTTTGCAACGGCAGGTAACGCACGAGTTGCACATCATATTCGCCGGGAAGGCCGGGACTGGCCGCGATGATCACCATATCGCCCGTCCGCGTCAGCCGCAGGTCGAACGGGTTGTCGCGCCTTGCATGGGACTGGATCGCATCCATCACCTGCATGGGCCGCGATCCGATCATAAGATCGATGCCGCCCACTACCATCTGGGGGGTATAGACCATGGTCGCCTTGGCCGCGCGGGCATAGGCCTGCTGGCGCTCGCTATGTTCAGGCCGGCCAAAAACATCGACCCAGCCGATGTAATCCCAGTAATCCACATGCAGCGCCAAGGCGATCACATCGTCGCGCTGCGCCAGTTCGCGCAGGATTTCATCCGCCGGCGGACAGGCCGAACAGCCTTGCGATGTAAAAAGCTCCACCACGACAGCGTTGTTCTGGGCCGCAACCTGCGCGCTTTGCAGGAAACTGAAAAATGTGATCGCTACGAAGAAAAGGCGCATGTGTCATCCTGATGGCGGCTGCCCGCATGGTCTAGGCGGTTATAGCCGGAAATGCCAATCAACCAATTGCGACTGTGCTGCATGGAATGTTTCACCGAAATCCGGCAAAAATCTGGCGATTGTGTGCAATGGTATACAATTTTTTCCACCACCCCCTTGATCGGTGGCCGCGCATGGGGCAAAAGCGGCGCAATAGCCTTGCTTTGCATAAGCCATGAAAGGGATAGCCATGACCGTTACCGTCGGCAAAGATACAGCCAAGACCCGTAAGACCCTGACAGTAGGGGACCAGTCGGTCGCCTACTATTCCATCGCCGCTGCCGAAGCGGCGGGTCTGGGCGATTTTTCAAAATTGCCCGCCGCGCTGAAAGTGGTGCTGGAAAACCTGCTTCGCTTTGAAGACGGCGGTTTTTCCGTCTCCGTCGATGATATCAAGGCGTTTTCGGAATGGGCCGACAAGGGCGGCAAGAACCCCCGCGAAATCGCCTATCGCCCGGCCCGCGTGCTGATGCAGGATTTCACCGGCGTCCCCGCTGTTGTCGACCTTGCCGCGATGCGCGACGGAATCAAGGCATTGGGTGGCGACGCCCAGCAGATCAACCCGCTGAGCCCTGTTGATCTGGTCATCGACCATTCGGTCATGATTGACGAATTCGGCAATCCGCGCGCGTTCCAGATGAACGTGGACCGCGAATATGAGCGGAACATGGAACGTTACCAGTTCCTGAAATGGGGCCAGAAAGCGTTTCAGAACTTCCGCGTTGTCCCACCGGGCACCGGCATCTGCCATCAGGTGAATCTGGAATATCTGTCCCAGACCGTCTGGACCGATACGGACCAGAACGGCGAATTGGTCGCCTATCCTGACACATTGGTCGGCACTGACAGCCACACCACCATGGTCAATGGTCTGGCCGTTCTCGGCTGGGGCGTCGGCGGGATCGAGGCGGAGGCCGCGATGCTGGGCCAGCCCGTGTCGATGCTGATCCCCGAAGTTGTCGGGTTCGAACTGACAGGTGAAATGACCGAAGGCACCACAGGCACCGACCTTGTGCTGAAAGTCGTGGAAATGCTGCGCGCCCTTGGTGTCGTTGGCAAGTTCGTGGAATTCTACGGCGCGGGCCTTGATAACCTGCCGCTGGCCGACCGGGCGACGATCGCGAATATGGCGCCTGAATATGGCGCGACCTGCGGTTTCTTCCCGATCGACAATGAAACCCTGCGTTACCTGCGCAACACCGGCCGGGACGAAGACCGCATCGCGTTGGTCGAAGCCTATGCCAAGGAAAACGGGTTCTGGCGTGGTGCGGATTACGCACCGGTCTATACCGCGACCCTGTCGCTGGACATGAGCACCGTGGTGCCTGCGATTTCCGGCCCGAAACGGCCGCAGGATCACATCAATCTGGATGTGGCTGGCAAAGCCTTTGGCGATTACGTCAAGGGCGTGCGCGGGGGCATCGATGCCACCGTCAAGGAAGAAGCCCGCTGGGAAGGTGAAGGCGGCCAGCCCGAACCACAGACCATCCCCGGCGACGAAGGCCATCACAGCCGCGGCTATGTGAAAACCGACGAAGGCAGCTATCAGTTGCATGACGGGTCCATCGTCATCGCGTCAATCACATCCTGCACCAACACATCGAACCCTTATGTGATGATCGGGGCCGGTCTGGTGGCGCGCAAAGCCCGTGCGCTGGGTCTGAACCGCAAGCCTTGGGTGAAAACCTCGCTCGCCCCCGGATCACAGGTCGTGTCCGAATATCTGGAGGCGGCAGGCCTGCAAGAGGACCTCGATTCCATCGGGTTCAACCTTGTCGGCTATGGCTGCACCACCTGTATCGGTAATTCCGGCCCGCTGGACGCACCGATCAGCAAGGCAATCAGTGATTACGATCTGATCGCAACTTCGGTCCTGTCCGGGAACCGCAACTTTGAAGGGCGCATTTCGCCTGACGTGCGTGCGAACTATCTGGCCTCGCCACCTCTGGTCGTGGCCTATGCCCTGGTCGGCGACATGAACGTCAATATCGCGACGGATGTGATCGGGCAGGATAAAGACGGCAATGACGTCTATCTGCGCGATATCTGGCCCACCTCAGCCGAGATCAATGAACTGGTCGAACGCACAGTGACGCGTGAAGCCTTTATCAAGAAATACGCTGATGTGTTCAAAGGCGATGAAAAGTGGCAGGCGGTCGAAACCCCCGACAGCGAGACCTATGACTGGCCTGCGACATCGACCTATGTCCAGAACCCGCCGTATTTCAAAGGCATGTCCAAGGATGCCGGCACGATCCAGAACGTGAAAGACGCCAAGGTGCTGGCGATCCTGGCCGATATGGTCACGACCGACCACATTTCGCCTGCCGGGTCGTTCAAGGACACGACACCCGCCGGGCAATATCTGCTCGAACGGCAGGTGCCGGTGCGCGAGTTCAATTCTTACGGGTCGCGTCGTGGCAACCACGAGGTGATGATGCGGGGTACTTTCGCCAACATCCGCATCAGGAATGAAATGCTGGACGGTGTCGAAGGTGGCTACACCAAAGGACCGGATGGCGCGCAGACCTCGATCTTCGATGCTGCCATGGCGCATCAGGAGAATGGCACGCCGCTGATCATCTTTGCGGGTGAGCAATATGGGGCCGGGTCATCGCGCGACTGGGCGGCCAAAGGTACGGCGCTGCTGGGCGTCAAAGCCGTCATCGCGGAAAGCTTTGAGCGCATCCACCGGTCCAACCTTGTTGGCATGGGTGTGGTCCCATTCGAATTCACGGGCGGCGATACCCGCAAAACCCTGGGGCTGACGGGTGAGGAAACCGTCACCATCGAAGGGCTGGATGCGGTCAAGCCGTTGCAGGACATGACGGCAAAGATCACGATGGCTGATGGATCGGTGAAAGAGATCACCGTGAAATGCCGGATCGATACCGCGGTCGAGATCGAATATATCGAAAACGGCGGCGTGCTGCATTACGTGCTGCGCAACCTTGCCAAAGCGGCGTAAACCAACTGCGATCTAGAAAACAAAGGGGTCCGGCGCATTGTCGGGCCCCTTTTGCGTTTCATGTGTTATTTTGTGTTTCGAAAGTCACTCCATCCTAAAATATACATGCTGGAAGCGGATAAACCTGCCATCGCACGCCAGACGTGTATGACGGCGTATGCCTGAGAGGCAATTTAATAAGTTTATGTAAAGAAAGGTTGTCCATTGGATACGCAACAACAGATTTTACTCGAACAACGCGTCGCAAACGGTAAAAAGTCGCTTGGCGTCGCTTATCTGCTTTTGTTCTTCCTCGGTGGTTTTGGCGCGCACCGGTTCTATCTTGGGCGTATGGGAACGGGTTTTGCGATCTTGTTTCTGGTCTGGGGGGGTGTCCTGCTCAGCGCAATCCTGATTGGTATCCCGATGCTGATCATCGGCGGTATCTGGGTTTTGGTGGATATTTTTCTTTTGCCCAGCATGGTGGAGCTGGATACCCAGCGCTTGCGTGCCACAGCAGCGCAAGAGATCAATGCAATGGCGCTGACCCAAAGAAGTTAAACTTGGGTTGATAAGATTGGCAAAGCCCCGGTGGAAACATCGGGGCTTTGCGTAAGACGGGCTGCAAGTCTACCTATCGACGATCCAGCGAGGCCAATGGCGGTACCAGATCGCCGCGCACCAACCGGGTCAGTATCCGCGTCACAGGCCAGATCTGCGACATTGGTGCAAGCATCAGATCGCGCAGCAAGGGCAAACTGCGGCTATCGGATTGGTATTGCGGGGTAAAGGCTGCTGATAGCGCCTGATAAGTACGTACATGCCAACGCCGCGCCGCCGCATACAGCGCGCCAGGGTCCTGGCCATCGGCGTATTGCAAGGCACGCGACAGAGCCAGCGCATCAAGCAAAGCCATATTCGCCCCCTGCCCCAATTGTGGCGAGGCACGATGCGCAGCATCCCCAAGATGCACAATCCCGTCCCCCGCAGGCCTGCCCAAAGTGCCATGAGAATAGCGCGCCATGGTCATCTGATCGGCCTGCCTGATCTGGGCAACAAAAGGTGCGGCCGCTGGCCAAAGGTCAATAGCCTCTTCCCGCCAGCTTTTCAGCCCCTGATCAAGCCATTGCCCATATGCATCACGCGGCAGGGACCAGAACAGCGCCGCTTTGTCACGCGCGCCACCCGGCATCCGCCCCAAGGGCAGAACACCCACCATACGGTCAGCGCGTCGATAACGCTGGCGCAGCTGATCGCGCGGCAGGGCGGTGTCCGCTGGCCAATCCACCGTCGCCCAGATCGCACCATAGGGCAAAGTCCGCTGCCGCATTGGCGACAGCGGCGACCCCGCGCCAAGCGCGTCAACGATCAGATCAAACGGCCCGATCTGACCGGCGCTGGACTGGATGCTTTGCCCGCTGCGCCCGGTAATCCGCGCGGCGGGGATCATCTGCGGCTGCCATGCCATGGCGGCCTGCCACAGCACGTGGAACAGGCTCGCACGGTGAATCGCAAGCCCCGGTGTCATGCCATAGCTGACATCCAGAACCTTGCGCCCCGACAGGTTGTGCCCGACCATACGTGTGAGCGGCGCACCAAGCCCCAGCGCGGGCGACGGGCCTGCCGCGATCAGATCCAACACCGCCAGGCCGACCGGCTGGATCACAAGCCCCGAACCGACAGCGCGCGGCGCGCCAAACTGGTCAATCAGCGTGATATCATGGCCCTCGCGCCCCAAAAGCGCTGCCGCCGCCAGCCCCGCGACACCAGCGCCAGCGATCCCGATCCTCATCTGCTGTCCTTTTTCGGCCAACGCCCTTTTGCGGCTGTCATTTGGAATGAAAGCCGCTCAGCCGCCCGTTGCGCGCGCCAGTTCCGGCAAGAACCGTTGTTCGTAATCCGACCCGATCAGCGGGCCGACGAAGCGGAACAACACGGTGCCGTCACCATCCACGATGAAGGTTTCGGGCGGCGCGGTGACGCCCCAGTCAATCGCTGATCTGCCGCGCAGATCAAAACCGGTGGCAAAGAACGGGTCTTCGTAATTGGTCAGATATTCCGAGGCCTGCGCCTGCTGATCGCGGAAATTGATGCCTGCGACGCGGTAGCCCTGTGCGTCAAGCGCCAGCAGGTTCGGATGTTCCGCGCGGCAGGGCGGGCACCAGCTCGCCCAGAAATTCACGATTGTTACCTCGCCCGTGCGCAGATCGGCGTCGGTCAGTTGCGCGGTGCCGTCGACCGACTCTGCCGGCACCACGGGCGCAGGCTGTCCGACAAAGGTGGATGGCAGTTCATCGGCATTGTCGCGCAGGATACCGGCCAGCGCCAGCCCGGCAAAAGCGGCAAAGATCACCGGCGGGATCACCATCAGGGGGGAAAACCTAGCCATTCTTTTCAACCTCTTCCAATGCGGCGCGGACGCGGGTGTAGCGCCGCCAGCTTTGCCCGACGATGATCAGGATCAAGGCGATGCTGACGATATAGGCCGATACCACCTCGACCGCGTAATTTCCCAGATCAGGCATGACGCACCCTTGCTTGCAGGGCCTTGATCCGACGCGCGCGGATTTCCGTGCGGGTGCGCATCAGGACCAGAGCGATGAACAATAAGATAAAACCGGCGATACAGACCAGCAGCGGGAAATAGAACACATCGGCGACATTCTGTTCGGCATCCAGCGACAACGATGATCCCTGATGCAGCCCCTGATTCCAGAAAAACACCGCATAGCGCGACAGGATCGCAAAGATCGACCCGACGATGCACAGGATCGCGGTCAGATCAGCGGCGGTGTCGGAATCCTCGATCGCCTCCCACAGCGCGATGTAGCCCAGATAGAACAGGAACAGGATCAGAAAGGATGTCAGCCTTGGGTCCCATGCCCACCAGGTGCCCCACATCGGCTGCCCCCAGATGCCGCCCGTGAATAGCGTGATCAGCGTCATCACCACGCCCACCGGCGCCGCAGCCCGCGCGGCCAGCGCCGAGACATGATGCCGCCGCACCACCCAGATCAGGGACGCAACCAGCATCATGATCCAGGCGTTGATCGCCATCAGCGCGGCAGGGACGTGCAGATAGATGATCTTGACCGTCGATCCCTGGCGGAAATCATCGGGGGTGAAAAAGAACCCCCATGTCAGGCCAACCACGAGGAACACCCCGGCCAGCGCAAGCGACCACGGCAGGACCGGCCGGGTCCAGCGCATGAACAGCCTTGGATTTGCATATTCCCACATCGACATGGCTATTCTCTATCCTTCTGACACATCTGCCTCAATCCCCGATCACCGCAGATTGATGCGTAACACAGCCGCAGTCGCGAATGGCAGGATGGCAAA
Organism: Yoonia sp.; assembly: GCF_046292185.1. Lineage (GTDB taxonomy): Bacteria > Pseudomonadota > Alphaproteobacteria > Rhodobacterales > Rhodobacteraceae > Yoonia. Next base: position 25,294 of record NZ_JBKBQY010000009.1, on the reverse strand, counting down.
ACACCCCGCCGTGATCCCCGCTTGCAGGATCAGGGGTGCAGTGGCGTCAAGGCTCGCTGCACCGCGCCGCACCGCCTCTGCCCCGAAAATGAGCGTGGGGACGTAAAGCGGCAGTACCAGCAGCGATAACAGCAACCCACCCCGGCGCAGCCCGACCGTCAGCGCCGCGCCGAAAGTGCCGATCATCGACAAGGCAGGCGTGCCGATCAGCAGCGACAGAAGCAGATAGGCATAGGCGTCCGGCACCATATGCAACAGGAAGCCGAACAACGGCGCGGCCAGCGTCAACGGCAATCCGGTGGTGATCCAATGGGCCGTTGCCTTGACCAGACCCGCAGCCTCCAGCGGCAGGGGCGAGGTGGCGAGCAGCGCCAGCGATCCATCCTCGAAATCCAGCGCAAAGATGCGGTCGAGCGACAACAGCGCGGCGAGCAGCGCGCCGACCCAGAGGATACCGGGCGCGATGCGCGACAGGATATCCGCCTCTGGCCCGACGCCGAAAGGCACCAGCACCACGACGATCAGAAAAAACGCAAGCCCAAGCCCGAACCCGCCGCCTGCACGCAGCGCGAGGGCAAGGTCGCGTTTCAGCAGGGCGATCATAAAAACGCCTCATCCGTGCCGCCGCCGGTGCCGGGCGCGGATCTGAACGGGGTCAGGTCCAGCGCCGGCGCGTCGATACCCAGATCGATATGGGTGGCGATCACCGCGACGCCGCCCTGCGCCAGGTGATCGTCCTGCAACCAGCGGGCAAACATCGCGACCGATCCGGTGTCCAGCGATACGGTCGGTTCATCCAGAAACAGGATTTTCCGCCCGATCACCGCCAGCCGCGCCAAGCCCAACCTGCGCTTTTGCCCGGCAGAAAGCGTACCCCCTTGCCGGTCGCGCAGCGCTGCCAGATCAAAACGGGGCAGGATCGCGGGATCGAGCTTCAGCCCATAGACCGCGGCCCAGAATGACAGGTTCTCGGTGACGGTCAGTGCGGTCTTGATCCCGTCGGCATGGCTGGCATAGGCGGCGGAGTCCTCTGGCATCGCGATGTCACCCGATAGTGCGGGTTGCAGCCCCGCCAGCGTGCGCAGCAATGTGGTCTTGCCGATGCCGTTCGGCCCTCGCAGGATCAGCGCCTGCCCTGCCCGCAGATCAAAACTGACATCGCTCAGGACTGCGGCACCGCCGCGCGCACAGCCCAGATTTATGACTTGCAGCATTCAGATCGGGATCAGGGCGACCGCGACGCGGCGACCCTCAGACAGCAGCACGTTATAGGTGCGGCAGGCGGCGGGCGATGCCATGCTTTCGACGCCGATGCCCGCCGCTTCCAATGCTTCGCGGAAATCGGCGGGCAGATGCGCGGTCTCGGCCCCGGTGCCGACAAAGACGACATCGACATCGCCCGCCCGGTCAAGGATCGCGGCGCTGTCGGTGAAACCGTCCCAACCGGCGACGCCTGTCGGGAAAACCAGCACCGGGCCACGGATGATGGTGCCGCCGATGCGGAAAAAGCCGGGGCCATAGCCGTCAATCGGGACAGAATCGTTATATCTGATCTCATTCAGGCGCATGATCTGCCTTAAGTGTCGATGTGACCGTATTTCGTGCCCGCAGCGGGGTCTTTCTTGGTCCAGTCGCGTTTGACGCCCAGCATCAGCACGATGTTCTTGGCAACATAGAGCGATGAATAGGTCCCGACAATGATACCCCAGGCGATGGCAAAGACAAAGCCCCGGATCACATCACCGCCCAGCACGATCAACGCGATCAGCGCCAGCAATGTGGTGCCCGATGTCATGATCGTCCGGCTGAGCGTTTCATTGGCCGAGATATTCAACACCTCGACCAGCGGTTTGGATTTGAACTTGCGCAGGTTTTCGCGGGCACGGTCAAAGACAACAACCGTGTCGTTGATCGAATAACCCACAATCGTCAGGATCGCGGCGATAATCGCCAGATCGAACCGGATCTGTACGAGTGAAAACAGCCCGATGGTCAGCACCACATCATGGATCAGGGCCGCCACCGCCCCCACCGCGAACTGCCATTCAAAGCGCAGCCAGATATAAATCACAATCGCCGTCAACGCGCCCAGCACCGACAGGATGGCCGTGCGGATCAATTCGCCGGATACTTTTGGCCCCACGCTTTCGACCGAGGGAAAGGTGATATCCGGCGCGACCGACCGCAACGCATCCTGAATGGCGGCGACCATCTGGGGCGAGATGCTTTCATCCCCGTCCTGCGCCTGAATGCGGATCATGGCGACATTCTGATTGTCATCGAAAGTGGGATCGAAGACTTCGGTGATACTGACATCGCCCAGGTTCATCGGGGCCAGCGCATCGCGGTAGGCGGCAATATCGACCTGTTCGGTCGATTGTGTCCGGATCGATGTGCCACCCCGGAAATCGATGCCGAAATTCAGCCCGTAGATCAGGAACACGACGACAGACAGCATCATCATTACCGCCGACGCACCAAAGGTCACCCAAGCGTAGCGAAAAAAGTTGATGTTGGTTTCGTCAGGGATCAGGCGCAGGCGCATGTGATCAAACCTCGATTGTCTTGGGTCGGCGATAGGCAAACCAGATGGAAATCAGCGACCGGGTGACAAAGATCGCGGTAAAGACCGATGTGACGATCCCCAGCCCCAGCGTGACGGCAAAGCCGCGCACCGGGCCGGACCCCAGCGTGAACAGGATCACCGCCACCATGAAAGTGGTAAAGTTACTGTCGACGATGGCCGACAATGCCTTTTCATACCCCAGTTCAATCGCGCGGGCGGGGCCTTTGGCGGTTTTCATCTCTTCACGTATCCGCTCGAACACCAGCACATTGGCGTCCACCGCCATGCCCACCGTCAGGACGATCCCCGCGATCCCCGGCAAGGTCAGCGTCGCACCCAGCAGGGACAGCGCGCCAAAGATCAGGCCCATATTGATCGCCAGCGCGATATTGGCGAACCAACCGAACAGCCCGTAAGTCATCGCCATGAACAACACGACCAGCGCAGAGCCGACAATCGCGGCCAGTTTGCCGGCATCGATGCTGTCCTGCCCCAGTTCGGGGCCGATGGTGCGTTCTTCCAGAAAGGTCAGTTCCGCAGGCAAGGCACCGGCGCGCAGAAGGACCGCCAGATTGGTCGCCTCTTCGGTGGTGAAATTGCCGGTGATGATGCCTGATCCGCCGGGAATATGGCTTTGGATCGTGGGGGCGGAAATCACCTCGTTATCCAGAACGATCGCAAACGGCGATCCGATGTTGGCCAGCGTATAATCACCGAAAATCCGCGCGGCAGAGGTGTTGAACCGGAACCCGACAGCGGGCCTTCCGTTCTGGTCGAAATCAAGCTGCGCATTTTCCAACTGCTCGCCGGTCACGACGGGCCGGCGTTCAAGGATGTAATAAAGCCCCGGTTCGTCGACCGAAGGGACGAGGAAATTGCCGGTGCCGGGCGATTGATTGGCATCCGAGGTGCGCGCCACAACAGGGTTGAAGGTCAGCTGTGCCGTGGTGCCAAGCAAATCCTTGACCTCTTGCGCCGATCCTACGCCGGGGACCTGCACCAACACGCGTTCCGCACCCTGACGCTGGATAGTGGGTTCGCGGGTGCCGACCTCGTCAATCCGGCGGCGGATGATTTCCAGCGTCTGCAGCATCGTGCGTTCGTTGACGGCGGCCATTTCCGCCTCGCTCAGCGTGATGACCAGCAGATTGCCGTCCAGCCGCACGTCGATATTGGATGATGCCGCGCCGGTAAAGGTGGAGACCGGACGGCCCAGACCGCGCACCAGTTCAAAGGCGCGGTTGGCGCCGCCCGCCTCTGATATGCGCACGCGCAATTGGTTGGGCACACCTTCTTCGCGGGTCACGAAACCGACTGTGTCGCGTTCCGCCGCCAGCACATCGCGGACCTGTGGCCAGAAGCCCTCAAGAAACGCCTCATGCACGTCTTCGACCGCGACCTCGACCAGCAGATGCGCGCCGCCGCGCAGATCAAGGCCGAGGTTGACCAGATTGGACGGCAGGAAAGACGGCCAGCGCGCTGCATCCGCCTGCAGCGTGGCGCTGGTCTGCCCGCTTTCGATCATGGCGCGCGCGTCATTGGCGGTTTCGACACGGGCGTAAAATCCGTTCGGCAGCGCCATCATCAGCCCGACCACGACGGTCAGCCAGATCATGATCTGCTTGGGATAAGAGATGTGCAGCATAAAGGGCGGCCTTTTCGGGCGTAATCAGGTTTTGGTCGGTTCGGTCTTGTTCAGCACAGACACGATGGTGCCCTTGATGACGCGCACATTGACGCCGCTGGCGATTTCGACCTCGACCTCTTCAACCTCGTCCTTGACCTTGGTGATCTTGCCGACGATGCCGCCTTGGGTGATGACCTGATCGCCCCGGCGCAGACCGGCGAGCAGCGCCTTGTGTTCCTTGAGCCGTTTTTGCTGAGGCCGGATCAGCAGGAAATACATGATCCCGAAGATCAACAGCAACATAATCAGGTCGGCAGGTCTCATTTCAAATCCCTTGTGTTGGTCCGGGCTGTCCCGCCCGTCAGTCGCGCGAACCTAAAAGCTGCGTGGGTGATTTGCAACAAGGTCCCTATCTCCCTGCCATATGGGGCAAGGGGGCGGCTGATGCAATCGGGCAGGCTTTTATTGCGACGATTTTCACGGCAGGGTGTGGGGGCGTGGTGTAGCGAGGAACAATGATGCCCCGGAACGATCAAAGGCAGCCTACCTTATTGGACTGGTTGGCATTGCGGCAGACTTTCGATTGGCTGAACGCACGCCCTTTAGGCGGGTTCCTTGGTTTTCTGGGCGTTCTGTTCTCATCCTTGCTGGTTATTGCTGCGTGCTGGACGCTTATACTGTTCTTCGTGGCCCTCGTCAGTGACGATCCAAATGGCGAAGGCATCCGCAACATCGGCCTTGTCCTCGTCGCGCTGCTGGGTGGCCCCTTTTTGGTCTGGCGGTCTTATGTGGCAGCCCAGCAGGCCAACACGGCAGTAGAGGCGCTGCTCAACGACAAGATCAATGCCGCGGCGACTGATTTGGCAGCGCGGCGGCAGGTGACGCGGGTGGTTGAGCAGGACGGTAAAGAAGTAGTGCTCACGGAGTGGGAAGATGACATCGTCACTCGGGTTGCTGCAATTGATCGGTTACAGGGGCTGGCGAACGAACGCCCCGATATTGCCTCAAGGATCGCGCGGCAATTGTCGATCTTTGCCCGAGAAGTAAGCATGGGCTATCCTGCCGAGCAAGCGCCCGCCACGCTGGGCCGTCAAACGCTGGCAGAATGGTCAAACACGCTTGTCGTGAAACGGCGTGATATCGAAAAAGCGGTGCAAACACTTGGAAAACTGAGCGATGTTAGGGGTGCTTCCCTCACTCCAGGAGATATTGACCTTCGCGATATCAACATGCAGGCTTTTGATCTTCAGGGCCTGTCGTTTCCGGCAGTTGCTTTTCAGAACTGTGCTTTGGATGGCGCTGTCCTAAGTTCAACAGATCTGCACAACAGCCAGTTTTATAACTGTTTCGGCGCGAATCTTAAGATGAACTATGCGATCACATCAGGGTTTCAGATTGTAGGAAAACCATCAGCAAGGTTCATAGATTGCAATTTCAGCGCGCGACGCAAGAAGACGAACGCTGAAACGCACTTAGAAATTTATCAGGGCGTTCATTTTGTACGATGCAACTTTGGCGCTGCCTTTTCAGCTCGGCAGATAGATTCTTCGCAGTTTGAGGATTGCTCTTTTGTTTTCGCAGGAATCTCAGGAAACACAAAGGTATCACGTTGCATCTTTTCTGGGTCGGTGCCTCACATCCAATCTGAAACGACGTTGGACGCTTGTGCACTGCGGCGGGTAAATTTTACAGCCCCGCTGTTGTTCGCGAATGACGTTGCAGCGTGGTCTCATCACCTCGCTTCCTGCTTTGCGGATGCGAGCGTGATTTTACCTGAAGGGGTTCAACGGCCCTCATTTTGGCCGACTTCAACTCTGATGGATAACGATTTCGAAAACGCGTGGCGCGAATGGCAAAAGCCCGAACAATAATAAACCCGCGCGTAACGTTATCCTTAAGGTGGGTCTGAGACCCACACTAGTCGCTCCCCACTTTCCCCCGCCATCATTCTGCGGCATAGAGCGACCCAGCGATAAACCCGAGGACTAGAGCTATGCATGATATCCGTCTCATCCGCGACAATCCCAGTGCGTTCGATGCGGCTTTGTCTCGTCGTCACCTCGATCCGGTGGCATCCAAGGTCCTTGCGCTGGATGAGGCGCGGCGCAAGCTGATCCTTGCCGCAGAAACCGCGCAGGCCGAGGCGAATAGAGCCTCCAAGGATGTCGGGGCCGCCAAGGCGCGTGGCGATGACGCGGAGTTCACGCGCCTGCGTGGCATCGTGGCCGAAAGCAAGGCGCAGATCGCGGCGATGAATGACGAGGCCAAAGCGCAGGATGTTGCGCTGCATGATCTGCTGGCGACCCTGCCCAACCTGCCGGACCCATCGATCCCCGATGGCAAGGACGAGGCGGATAATGTCGAAATCCGCCGCCAGGGCAGCCCGCGCAATTTCGATTTTACCCCGGTGGAGCATTACGAGATTGCGGGCATCAAACCGGGCATGGATTTTGAAACGGCGGCGAAACTGTCGGGCAGTCGTTTCGTGCTGCTGTCGGGGGCTGTGGCGCGGCTGCACCGGGCGCTGGCGCAGTTCATGCTGGATCTGCATGTCGATGAACACGGGCTGACCGAAACGATCACCCCCGTCATGGTGCGTGAAGAGATGATGTATGGCACCGGCCAATTGCCGAAATTCGGCGAAGATTCCTATCAGACCACCAATGGCTGGTGGCTGATCCCCACCGCCGAGGTGACGCTGACCAATATCGTCAATGGCGACACCGTGGATGAATCCACCCTGCCCCGCCGCCATGTCGCGCATACATTGTGTTTCCGGTCCGAGGCCGGATCGGCGGGGCGCGATACATCGGGCATGTTGCGCCAGCACCAGTTCGAAAAGGTCGAGATGGTCAGTATTACGACACCTGATGCCTCTGCTGCCGAGCATGACCGCATGACCCGCTGCGCCGAAACCGTGCTGGAAAAGCTGGAATTGCCTTACCGCACTGTTGTTCTGTGCGCCGGTGACATGGGTGCGGGCGCGACAAGAACCCATGATATCGAGGTTTGGCTGCCCGGCCAGAATGCCTATCGCGAGATCAGTTCGATTTCCGTCTGCGGCGATTATCAGGCGCGCCGAATGAATGCGCGGTTCCGGCCCGCTGCTGGCGGCAAGCCGGAATTTGTCCATACGCTGAACGGGTCGGGGCTGGCCGTGGGCCGCACCCTGATCGCGGTGGTCGAGAATGGCCAGCAAGAGGATGGATCAGTCGATCTGCCCGCCGTGCTGCATCCCTATCTGGGCGGCAAGAGCCGGATCGATGCATCGGGCCTGCTGGTGTGAAAGCCCCTGTGCAAGCGGACAACCTGTGATAGAGTGGTGCCATGAAGAACATACGCGCGATCCTGACCCTTTTGTTTACCGTGACCTTTGTGGTGTCACCGTTTTTCACCAGCCCATTTTCGGGGTTCCGGTCGGATCAATTGCCGATTCCCCAGATTGACCCGCCGATCCAGCCTGCGGGCTATGCCTTTTCGATCTGGGGGCTGATCTATGGCTGGTTGCTGGTATCCGCGATCTACGGGATCTGGAAAAGACCGCGCAACAAATCATGGAACAAGGTACGCGATCCGCTGATCGTCTCTCTGGCGCTTGGCACGCCCTGGCTGGCGGTGGCCAATGCCAGCGCGATCTGGGCGACGGTTCTGATTTTCCCGATGGCAGCGGCGGCAATCATCGCCGTATTCGCCGCGCCGCGGGCAGACCGTTACTGGCTGCGCGCGCCGGTTTCTGTCTATGCCGGCTGGTTGACGGCGGCGGCATTCGTGTCGCTGGGCAGCACGGCGGCGGGCTATGGCGTGCTGATGGGCGCGCTTGGCTGGGCCTATGTCGGGATTATCGCGGCACTTGCCGTTGGCGCCTTCGTGCAGATCCGCAGCCGCGCGCCGGGCTATGGCCTGACCGTGATCTGGGCTTTGTTCGCGATCATCATGGCCAATGGCATGGACCAGCTAAGCGTCAGCTTGCTGGCCGGTGCGGGGATCACGGTGATGACGATCCTGACCATCACCACCGCGGGCCGCGCTATTTCTTGAGGTGCTTTGACAGGCGCGAAGGCTGCGAGGATTTCTTGTCCTTGTAGGGATTCTTGTCGCCCTGATCGCGCAGATACAGCCGGATCGGTGTCCCCGGCATATCAAAATCAACGCGTAACCCATTGACTAGATAGCGTTTATAGCTTTCCGGCATCAGATCGGGATGCGATGTCATCACGACAAAGGCAGGGGGGCGCGTCTTGACCTGCGTGGCATAGCGCATCTTGATCCGCTTGCCGCCGGGCGCGGGCGGCGGGTGCTGTTCCAGCATCCCCACCAGCCAGCGGTTCAGTTGCGCAGTGGTCACGCGCCGGTTCCAGACGTCATGCGCGCGCATGATCGCCTGCTGCAATTTGTCCAGCCCCTTGCCGGTCTTGGCCGAGACTGTGACCAACGGCGCGCCGCGCAATTGCGGCAGCAGGCGCTCAAAGCTTTGGCGCAGATCACGCAGCTTGTCCTGTTTGTCGTCTTCGGTATCCCATTTGTTCACGGCGATCACCACGGCGCGGCCTTCACGTTCGGCCAGATCGGCAATGCGCAGATCCTGCTGTTCAAAGGGGATTTCCACGTCGAGCAGGACCACCACGACCTCGGCGAATTTCACCGCGCGCAGACCGTCGGACACCGACAGTTTTTCCAGCTTTTCCTGGATCCGCGCCTTTTTACGCATCCCGGCGGTGTCGAAAATCCGCATCGGCACGCCGTCCCACACCTGTTTGACGGAAATCGCATCGCGGGTGATCCCGGCCTCTGGCCCGGTCAGCAGGCGTTCTTCGCCGATGATCTTGTTGATCAGCGTGGATTTACCCGCATTTGGGCGGCCCACGACGGCGATCTGCAAGGGCTTGGCTGCGGTGGGCACGCGCGGCGCGTCTTCGTCATCTTCGCCCACATCGACATCGGTCTCGGGCGCGTCGATCGCGGCGCGTTCCTCGAACGCATCCGAAATCGGGCGCAGCACGTCCATCAATTCGCCCATGCCTTCGCCATGTTCGGCAGAGATGCGGATCGGCTCGCCCAGACCCAGGGCATAAGCCTCAAGGATGGTGGCATCAGCGGCGCGGCCTTCGCCCTTGTTGGCGGCAAGAATCACATTGGCGTTTTTCTTGCGCAGGATGTCAGCGAACACCTGATCGGCAGGCAGAACCCCTGCCCGCGCGTCGATCATGAACAGGCAGACATCGGCCATTTCCACGGCACGTTCAGTCAACCGGCGCATCCGGCCTTGCAGGCTGTCATCTGTCGCCTCTTCCAGACCGGCGCTGTCAATCACGGTGAAACGCAGGTCAGCGATCCGCCCTTCGCCTTCGCGCAGGTCGCGGGTGACGCCGGGCTGATCATCGACCAAGGCCAGCTTTTTGCCAACCAGACGGTTGAACAAGGTGGATTTGCCCACATTGGGGCGGCCCACGATGGCAAGGGTAAAGGTCATGTTCTGGCTCCAGACGGGTCTAAACCCGTCCGCTACACCATTCGCGCGTCAACGGAAAGCGTGCAATTGCCCGGTTTTGCTGATGACGTAAAGCGTCTGACCGGCCACCACCGGCGCCGATGCGGCCCCACCGGGCAGATTGACCGTGCCGATCAGCGCGCCAGAAGCCGGGTCAAACTGCCGGATCAGCCCGTCGGATGACGCCACGATCAGGCGCCCACCAGCCAGAATGGGGCCGAAATGCGCCACGACACTGCGCTGGCGGCGGGTATTCTGCCCTAGGAAATCCGGCAGTTTGGTGCGCCAGACAGGGGTGCCACTGGCGGCATCCAGCCGGACCAGTTCGCTGATGTCATTGACCATGAACACCGATCCGCCCGCAGGCCAGAGCGGGCCAACCGCCCCTTCGCTTGCGGTCCAGATCCGGCTGCCGTCGCGGATATCAAAGGCAACGCTGCGTCCGCCAAAGCTTGCCACATAGACGCGGTTGCCGTCGATGACCGGCCCGCCTGCGATATCGCTGACAAGGCTGACCGCGCGACCGACGCGGTCACCGGATACGACATTGCTCCAGCGTGGGGCGCCGCCCGCAGGGAAGGTCGCAAGGATTTCACCGGATGGGAACGGGATCACAACCGTATCGCCGGTCACCGCGACAGAGGCGCTGCCACCGAAAGTCGTGACCGATGGCGTGCCGCTTTGCTGCCAGCGCGTCAGGCCAGTGGCGGCGTCCAGCGCCCAGGCGGTGCTGTCACGCGCGCTGACATAGACGGTGTCGCCACTGAATGTGGGGGCGGCATTGACCGGCGCATTCAGGTTCTTGGTCCAGATGACTTCGCCATTCGCGGCATTCAGCGCGGCGATTTCGCCAAAGCCGGTGACGGCATAGACGCGCCCGCCGCCAAAGGACACGGCACCACCGGATGCGTCGCGCGGATTGAACCGTTCCGGCGTCAGATCACGCGACCACAGCCTTTGCCCATTGGTCGATGTCGCCGTGACGCCCGCACGGGCATCGACGGTATAGACCACACCGCCGGCCACGACAGGTTCACCGGTGATGCGCGCGCGGCGGCTGTCGCCCTCGCCGATATTCGCGACAAACACCGGTTGAAGTGCCGCACCCAGCGCGGGGTGGCTGATCACATGCGCGGGGCCGCCATTGCGGTGGGTCCAATCGGCATTGGCCTGCGCCTGTGGCAGGCTGATGGGCTGAATCTGGTTCACCTCGGCCCCGCCTGCCCGCACGTCAAAGCGTTCGCCCGGCAAGACGATCTGTTCTTCACCGCAAGCCGCCAGAACCGACAGGACAAGGGCAGTACCGAGGAATGATCTGATTTTCATAGTCGGTCCAATCCGGTTAAGGCGTTTGTGTTGGTGTGGCGGGTTCTTCACCCAGCGCGATCAGCAGGCTTTGCGCCCGCTGCGTCAGGCCGCGGGTCACGGCGGCATCTTCGCCAATCTGGCGCAGGATCGCAACGGCCCCGGCCTGATCACCGTTTTCCAGCGTCAGATAGGCCATCTGTTCCAGCGCCAGCAGCCGGAAATGCTGTCCGGGCTGGGCCAAAACCGCCAGCGCGGTCAGGCGGTCAGCAATATCACCCACCGGCAGCATCGCCGCCTTGATCGCGGCAATGTCACGGTAAAGCGCGGGCGTTCCCGGATCGACGGCCAGCGCGCCCAGCGTGGCTGCCGCTGCCGCGACATCGCCGGCTTCTTCCTGGGTAGAGGCAGTCAGCATAGCGGTGATCACCGCCGCATTGCCGGAGGCGTTCACATCGGACATGGCAGCGGCGCGCGCGGCTTCGTCATTTTCGGAAAGCGCGGCGAGCAATGCATCGCCCGCCCCCTCTGCCGCGGCGCGGCCCTGGGCGTTGCGGTATTCGTTCCAAGCAGTGCCACCCACGATGCCCAGCACGATCACCACCGCTATCCAGCCATAGCGGCGCAGGTAGCCGAACAGCTTTTCCCGGCGCATTTCATCCGTGACTTCGTTGATAAAGCTGTCTGACTCGCTCACCCGGACCCCCGTTTCATGCCATCATCGGCATTTGCTTGCAGGGTTCATATCGTGAAGCGCGCCTGCGGGACAAGAGGCGAGCGACGATTGCCGCGTCGGATTGCCGATTTCATGTACAAGGACCCCTACCAGTTGTGTCATCCGGCCCGATCATCGCCGTCGGATCACATCAATGCCGATGGTTCAGAACAGCCCGCCGACGAATCCGGCCAGATTGGTGACCACGATCGCCAGCACCACGACCAGCACCAGCGCGACCAGTACCACCAGCCCGTCGCGCGTGATCAGCGCGACGGCCAGCACCGCCACGATCAGCCCGATCAACGATGACGCAAAGGGCATCAGTTCCAGCAAAGGCACGCAGCCCGCCAGCAGGATCATCGCGCCATAAATCACCCGGTCCATCGGCGGCGCGGTCAGGAATTCAAGCCTTGGCCTTGTCACATATTCGGTCCCCCGCGCCACATAGCCCAGCACATGGGCGGCCTTGTCCAGCTTGTCGCCGGGCAGTTCGCGCCGCGCCATGAAATCGGGCAGCCAGATCCGGTCACGTCCCCAGGCCCCCTGCGCGGCGATCAGGCAGATCACCAAGGCGCAAAAGCTGGAAAAAAAAGGGATACCGCTGAGCGGGGATACCAACAGCAGGGACGGCACCAGCAGGCAGGGCGGAAAGGCCGTATCCTCGAACCCATGAATCAGGGTGCCGAAGGCCACCTTTTCCTCATGCGAGGATTCCTCGATTGTGTCGACGACGTCTCTGACGGGGTGTTCTTCCATGACCGGGCTAACGATCTGGCCGGGTCTTCGTTCCCCCCGGCCGGATCAATCGCTGACCTTTTTGACGAATTGCGACTTCAGCCCCATCTGGCCGAACCCGGGGACCTTGCAATCAATGTCGTGATCGCCACCGACCAGCCGGATCCCCGTGACCTTGGTGCCAACCTTGAGGGCGGCAGATGATCCCTTGACCTTGAGGTCCTTGATCACCGTCACGGTGTCGCCGTCCTGCAGGATATTGCCGACTGCGTCGCGGATGACGTCGGTATCGGTGTCGGCCTCTGCCGACCATTCATGCCCGCAGGCGGGGCAGTTCAGCAACGCATCGACGGCATAGGTAAAGGTCGCGCCGCATTCGGGGCATGGGGGTAGTGTGTCGGGCATATGGGGTCATCCTTGGGTGGGTTGATGGGGCGCGCGTGTCGGGTGTCAGATCGCGATCACCTCATCCTCGACCTGCCGGTTCCACAGATGGGCATAGCGACCTTCCTGCGCCAACAGCGCCTCATGCGGTCCTTGTTCGACGATGACGCCGTTTTCCAACACCACGATGAGATCGGCATCGGCGATGGTGGACAGCCTGTGCGCGATGGTGATCACCGTGCGGCCCTGCCCCATGGCCCTGAGTTCGGCCTGAATCTCCATCTCGGTCTGGGTATCCAGCGCGCTCGTCGCCTCGTCCAGCAGCAGGATCGGCGGGTCCTTGAGCAGGGTGCGCGCGATGCCCACCCGTTGCTTTTCACCGCCCGACAGTTTCAGCCCGCGTTCGCCAACCTGCGTCTGATAACCCTCCGGCAGGCTGATGATGAAATCATGGATCTTGGCGGCTTTGGCCGCGGCGATGATCGCCGCCTCGTCCGCGTCCGGCCTGCCGTAAGCGATGTTGTAATGCACGGTGTCGTTGAACAGCACCGTATCCTGCGGCACCACGCCGATCTGCGCGTGCAGACTGTCCTGCGTTACATCGCGTACGTCCTGATCATCGATCAGCAGCGCGCCGCCCGTCACGTCATAAAACCGGAACAACAGCCGCCCGATGGTGGATTTTCCCGATCCTGATGATCCGACAATCGCCACCCGCTGACCGGGGGCGACATCAAGGTTGATGCCTTTCAATATCCCGCGCGCGGCGTCATAGCCAAAGGTCACGTCACGCAGGCTGACCCGCCCACCGGTCACGACCAATGGTTTGGCGTCCGGCGCATCGCGCACCTCTGCCGGTTGGCCAAGCAGATCGAACATATCGCCCATATCGATCAGGGCCTGCCGGATTTCGCGGTAGACGGTGCCAAGAAAATTCAGCGGCATGGTGATCTGGATCATATAGGCATTCACCATGACAAAATCGCCCACGGTCAGATCGCCGCGCTGCACGCCATAGGCCGCCATCACCATGACCAGCACCAGCCCGCCGGTGATCAGCACCGACTGGCCAAAATTCAGGAAGGCCAGCGAATAATTGGTGCGGATCGCCGCATTTTCATATTGCGCCATGGCGCGGTCATAGCGATCCGCCTCCCATTGTTCGGCGCCGAAATACTTGACGGTTTCGAAATTCAGCAGGGAATCGATGGCCTTTTGATTGGCATCGGTATCCTGATCATTCATGATCTTGCGGATTTTCACCCGCCA
>NZ_JBKBQY010000009.1:0-11192 GCF_046292185.1 Yoonia sp. | reverse complement strand
TCACGGCAAAGGTGAACCAGACATAAAGCGCGATAGTCCCGACGACGACGGCCAGATACCAGACGTCAAACAGGAAGAACAACACCACCGCGATCATCAGCAGTTCCAGCACCAGCGGCCCCATCGAGAACAACAGGAACCGCAGCAGGAAATCCACGCCCTTGACCCCGCGTTCGATGACGCGGGACAGCCCCCCGGTCTTGCGCGTAATGTGATAGCGCATGGACAGACGGTGGATATGGCTGAAGGTTTCCAGCGCCAGCTGCCGCAGCGCGCGCTGGCCGACGCGGGTGAACACCACGTCGCGCAATTGCTGAAAGCCCACATTCATCAGCCGCGCAAACCCATAAGCCAGTGTCAGCCCGACCGCCCCCAGCCCCAGCACAGTCGCTGCCTCTGCACCATCAGGGGCCAAGGCATCGACCGCCTGTTTATACAGGATCGGCGTACCCACGGCGATGACCTTGGCCAGCAGCAGGATCACCAATGCCACAATGACCCGGCGTTTGACCCAAGGCTGCCCCTCGGGCCAAAGATAGGGCAGAACGCGTCTGATCACGCTCCAGCCCTGGGTGCGGGCGTTGTTCAGATTTGCATCGGAATGATTGGTCGGGCGCATGTAAAACTCCGGAGAATCCGCCTTACCTAGGGGGATGCCCGGCGATTGACCAGTGCTAGCGCATCACTCTGCAAGCTCTGGAATACGGAAAATCTGGCCCGGATAGATCAGGTTGGGATCGCGGATCAGAACACTGTTGGCCTCGAACACCAGCGTGTAATAGACGCCGCTGCCCAGGTTTTCCTCTGCAATCGCCCAGAGCGTCGATCCGGGCTGCACGGTGCGGACCGCGACCTCGAAATCATCCTCACTGGTCTGTTCGGCCAGAACGGCAGCAATCTCGGCGGGTTCTTCGCGTTTGAACGGCATCTGCAGCCGCGACACGACATCGCCTGCCGCATCCAGTTCGTCAATCCGCAGGGTATAAACACCGGTATCGACATCGGGCAGGTCGATCCGCCAATCCCGGCCAGCGCTGACCGCCGCGGTCGAAACAGGCATGTCATCAAGATATATCTGTACCTCGCCCGCGCCGGTGGCACGACCGGCAAGCTGCAATGTCCCGTCAGGATCATAGGTGATCGCATCCAGCACCACGTTACTGGTGACAGTGTCGCCCGTGCCCTGCACCACCCGCAGCCCGTCAGCATCGGCCTGCAGGACAACCGGGGTGGCCGGCGCTGTCGCCTCGGTCATCGGATCGGCCGGGGCGGTTTCATCTGGTCCGGCCCCGCTGTCATCCGCCAGCAGAACGGGGGCCGTGATCGGCGCCACCATATAGCTGGTTTGCGATGGCACTGCCGCCCCTTCGGGATCGGCCAGCAGCGACAGGCGTCGTGGTGCGTCGGATTCCCCCGCGGTGGACAGGATCACGAAACTGCCGCTGGCATCGGCCATCGCCTGCGCGACCGCCTCGCCCCCAAGGATCAGATCGACGGTCTGGCCGGGGGCAGCGCGCCCGGCCACGACCAGCGCCCCGTCCGGGTCCAGGCGGAACGTGTCGAATGTCGGCGGCTGCGGGGCATCGGCCACGGGTTCTGCGGTGTCTTCGGCGGTTCGCTGCGGCGCATCGACTGTGGCGCTGGCGGTCGCGCCCTGCACAGGGGCTTGCGGGGCTTGCCCCGGCTGCAAAGCCCACGCCAGCCCCGCGAGGGCGGCGACGCCCAAAGCACCAAGCGCCCAGGGCCGGATCTGCGATAATGTCTGATCAGTCACTCGTTCATTCCTAAAATATCTACCGTCAAAAAACAAAAGCCATGACGGAGTTGAGACAATCTATCAACCCCACTATGTCCGGTCAAAGTGAAGCTGCAACAATGGGGTCCAAATGTCCGATTTTCCACGCTCAGTGTGTGTTTATTGCGGCTCTCGCGATGGAATCAGCCGCGATTTTGCGCAGGCCGCGTCAGAGACAGGCGAAATGCTGGTCCGAAATGACTGGCGGCTGGTCTATGGCGCGGGTGACGTTGGTCTTATGGGCCGGGTGGCGCAGGCCGTTCAACAGGCCGGAGGCCGCACCTTTGGCGTGATCCCGACCCATCTGATGGCGCTGGAGGTCGGCAAGCGCGATCTGGACCAGTTCATCGTGACCGAGACGATGCATGAACGCAAAAAGGTCATGTTCATGAATGCCGATGCCGTGGTGGTGCTGCCCGGCGGGGCCGGTAGTCTGGATGAGTTTTTCGAAGTGCTGACATGGCGCCAACTGGGGCTGCACCGCAAACCCATCGTGCTGCTGAATATCAATGGATTCTGGGACCCTTTGCTGGCATTGATGCGCCATGTGGTGGATCAGGGTTTCGCAGGCGATGACATTCTGGGCTTTGTCAGCGTCGCGGATGATGTGGATGCCTTGGAACAGGCGCTGAAAGACCGGCTATAGCGCCTGCATCAGGTCTGCATAGCGGGTCAGGGAAATGTTGGACCCGCAGGCGATGATGCCCACATGCCGCCCTGCCAGTTCATCGCGCAACGGCCCCGTGACCGCCGCAAGCGATGCAGCACAAGCCGGTTCCGCCGTGATCCGCAGAGTGGATTGGTAAATCTCCATCGCGCGCAGCATCTCGGCATCGTCGATCCGCACGATCCGGTCCACATATTCCTGCACGATCCCAAAGGTATAAGGCATCGCCAGCGGTGCGCCCAGACTATCGGCAATGGTCGCGACGCTGTCCAAGGTCGCAGGCGCGCCCTGTTGCAGCGATTGAAACATGCTGTCCGCCCCGAAAGGTTCAACCCCGATCACCTGCGCATCGGGGCGCGCCTGTCTGATCGCGCAGGCCATCCCGGCGATCAGGCCACCGCCACCGATAGGGACGACAAATGTATCGATATCAGGCGCTTGCAGGGCATATTCCAAGCCGCAGGTCGCCGCGCCGAGCACCATATGCGGCGCCTCGAACGGGTGCATCAGAATCCGCCCCCCGGCGGCGGCGTCATACATCGCGCCAAAGGCTGCGGCCATATCGTCATGCAAGGTGATTGTCGCACCCAAGGCCTGACACGCGGCGACGCGCGCGGGATCAGTGGCGCGCGGCATGCAGATCAGCGCATCCATCCCCGCCGCCTGCGCGGCCCAGGCAACCGCGAGCGCGTGATTGCCACCGCTTGCGGCGACGATTCCTGCCGCGCGTTCTGCCGGGCTTAGGCCCATGATCCCCAGATAGGCACCACGCGCCTTGAACGATCCGGCCTGCTGGAACAATTCCAGCTTCAGCGTCATGCGGGCGCAATCGGGTAAAACGCCGTTCCAGCGCGCGGATGTCAGCGGCAATACGGGCGTTGCGATCACCGCGTCACGCAGGATATCCGCCGCCGCACGGATCGCCGCCAGATCAGGACCAGTCATCAAAACCCCCAAAACAAAAGACCCGTGAGAGGTGTCCCACGGGTCTTTGCAATTGTCCATCGACGCGCGGAAATTACATCCGGCTGGCGACGTTTTCCCAATTGACCAGATTATCAAGGAAATTGGTCAGATAGGCAGGGCGTTTGTTGCGGAAATCGATGTAATAGGAATGTTCCCAGACATCACAGCCCAACAACGCGGTCTGGCCAAAGCACAACGGGTTCACGCCGTTTTCGGTCTTGGTGATCGCCAAGGAGCCATCATCCTTTTTCACCAACCAGGCCCAGCCAGAGCCGAACTGCCCGGCACCGGCTTCGCTGAACTTGGTCTTGAAATCATCGACAGAGCCGAAATTCTCAGTCAGCGCCTTTTCCAGCTCGCCTGGCATCTTGCTGACGTCGGGCGACATCATTTCCCAAAACTGGTTGTGGTTCCACAGCTGGCTGATGTTGTTGAAGATACCATTCTGCGCGACAGCGGATTTGTCATAGGTGCCGACGATGATCTCTTCCAGCGATTTACCGGCCCATTCAGTGCCTTCGATCGCCTTGTTGCCATTGGTCACATAGGCGTTGTGGTGGATGTCGTGGTGGAATTCCAGCGTTTCGGCGGACATGCCCTTGGCGGCAAGCGCGTCATGGGCATAGGGCAGATCAGGAAGGGAGAATGACATGATTTAGTCCTCTTTGTTATGCAAATTGGTTCCCCCTTACGTGGCCCTCGCCCGCCCCAAGGTCAAGGGGAAGGCGCGGTTCTTGCCCGTCCTGCGTGCAGAAATATCGCCAGCGCCGGGTGCGACCGGCGGTTTCAGAACACCCCGACGCGGCCGCCCTTTGCCGATGCCACCAGCAGATCAAAGGCATATTCCGCGACCGACCGGAAACAGATCACCGCGAATGTGTCGTCCTCCGGCATCCAGAAGGCCGCAGGCACCTGGGCCAGACGCGACCGGCGGAAATCACCGGGGCCGAAACTGGCGGGGCGCAGATCGACAGGCGTGACTTTCGCCATCACCTCACGCACGTAAGCGCCCTCGACATGGATCAGCGCGCGCGCGTCGGAAACATTCTCGGCCAGATAATGCTGGCCCGACAGGGCGGCAACGATCTGCGCCAAGGCGCGCGCAACATCGCCGTAAGGCAGCAGGATCAGCAGTTCGTCGGGCGACATCCAGCACAGGCCGGTGTCATCCTGCGCGCTGATCTTGCCCTTTTGCGGAAAGGTCTGGCCGGTGATATCCGTGCAAACCTTGCGCAGCGCCGCATCCGCCAGATCCCCGCGCAGGGTGATCATGCCGCACAGGCCCGCGTCGCGGATCGTGACATCCCCGGGGGCGATTTTGCCTTGCAAGGCGCTGATGGCGTCAGACATTCTGCTTTGCCCCTTCCTTGTCATAAAACACCGGATCGACGATGCGCGCGGCGACGGTCTTGCCCGCCTCCACAGTGTTGAAACTGATCACCTCACCCATCCGGTCGGGGCCGCGATGCACCAGCCCCATCGCGATGCCGCGCCCCAATGTGGGCGAATGATAGGTCGAGGTTACGCGGCCCTGCGTGTTGCCCTGCCCATTGGCATTCGTACCATCGGCGATCGCATAGGCCCCGTCCGGCAAAACCGACCCATCCAGCGTTTCCAGCCCCACCAGCCGCCAGCGGTCGGGGTTATCCATGAAACTGCGCGCATGGGCGCGTTTGCCCAGATAATCGTCCTTTTTCTTGGACAAGGCCCAATGCAGGTTCAGGTCCTGCGGAATCACCGTGCCGTCGGTTTCATCGCCGATCATGATGAAACCCTTTTCGGCGCGCATGATGTGCAGTCCTTCCGTCCCATAGGGCATCACGCTGTATTCCGCGCCTTCGCGCATCAGCATATCCCAAAAGGCACGGCCCTGCCCGGCAGGCACGGCGATTTCATAGCTGAGCTCACCCGAAAAGCTGATCCTGAACACCCGCGCATCGATGCTGCCGATCTTGCCTGCCTGCCATTGCATGAAGGGCAGCGCCGACAGGTCCATCCCGCCGATCTTGTCCAGCAGATCGCGCGCTTTTGGCCCGACCACGGCGACCTGCGCCCATTGCTCGGTGACATTGGCGACATAGACTTTCCAGTCCCACCATTCGCATTGCAGCCAGTCTTCCATCCAGGCGTGAATACGCTCTGCCCCGCCGGTCGTCGTGTGGCAAAGCCAGGTATCGTCATCAATCCGCGCGACGACACCGTCATCCATCAGAAACCCGTTTTCCGAACACATCAGCCCATAGCGGCATTTGCCGACGGCCAGATTGCTCATCATATTGGTATAAAGCATGTCGAGGAACTTGCCCGCATCCGGCCCCTTGACCACCAGCTTGCCCAGGGTCGAGGCATCGAGCAACCCGATATTGTTGCGCGCGTTCACCACCTCGCGGTTGACGGCATCATGCACAGTTTCGCCCGCGCGGACATAGGCGAAAGGCCTGCGCCATTGCCCGACAGGTTCGTTATCGGCGCCATTGGCATTGTGCCAGTCCGACATCGGGGTCTTGCGCAGGGGCTGGAAAATCTCGTCCCGCGCCGCACCGGCAATCGCCGCCATCGAGATCGGCGTATAGGGCGGGCGGAATGTTGTGGTTCCGACATTCGGGATCGCCGCATTCAGTGCATCAGAAAGCACCGCCAGACCATTGATATTGCTCAACTTCCCTTGATCGGTTGCCATGCCGAGCGTGGTATAGCGCTTCGCATGTTCGACGCTCTCGAACCCTTCCTGTGCCGCCAGTTGCACATCGGACACTTTCACATCGTTCTGGAAATCCAGCCAGGACTTGGACCGCAGCGCGTAAGGCGCGCCCTGCGGCATCAGCCAGACAGGGGCGAGCGGGCCTTCGTCCGCATCGACAGCCGCTGGCATTTCGCCGACAGGCTGCGCGGCACCTGCGGCACCTGCGGCAGCTTTGCCCGCAGCCACGGCATCGGCCAGCACATCGGCGCTGCGCAGATGCCCGTTCGCCACACCGGCGGCGATCACGAAACCCTGCCCATCCGCCCCCGTCGGCGGGCGGGCCGCGTCGGGCCGGAACATCGCCTGCGCGTCATCCCAGATCAGTTTGCCACCGCAATGCGACCACAGATGCACGACCGGCGACCAGCCGCCAGACATGGCGACGCAATCGCAATCCACCTCTTCCAGCACAGCGCCTTCACCGGCCTGCGCGCAGATCGCCACGCCGGTGACGCGCTTGCCACCTTTGACGGATGCGATGGCTTTGCCGGTCGCGACACGAATGCCCAGGGCGCGCGCCTGATCGATCAGCGCGCCACCGGGCGATGGCCGGGCGTCCAGGATCACCGGCACGTCCAGCCCCGCTTCTTTCAGCGTGATCGCCGTGCGATAGGCGTCGTCGTTATTCGTGACCACCACGGTGCGGTCACCGACGGACACGCCGAAATTCACCGCGTAATCGCGCACAGCGCCCGCCAGCACAACGCCGGGGATATCATTGCCTGCAAAGGACAAGGGCCGTTCAATCGCGCCTGTCGCGGTCACGATTTGCCGGGCGCGGATACGCCACAGCCGGTGGCGCGGCCCGTCCTGACCGGGTGCGTGGTCGGTCAGGCGTTCATAGGCCAGCACATAGCCGTGGTCATAAACCCCTGCCCCCATGCAGCGTAAGCGCAGGGTGACATTGGGCATATTTTCAAGCGTTTGCAGCGTGGACTTTACCCAATCAACCGCGATCATCCCGCCAATCTGCGGCGCATCGACCATTGCGCGGCCACCCCAATCGGTGGTCTGTTCGATCAGCAGGACGCTTGCGCCCGCTTCGCCTGCAGCCTTTGCCGCCGCAAGCCCCGCGATCCCGCCGCCGACGATCAGCACATCAACATGCAGGTTGAAATGCTCGTATGTGTCTTCGTCCCGGTCTTTGGGCGCGCGGCCCAGACCCGCCGAATGGCGGATGATCGGCTCATAGATATGTTTCCAGAATGGGCGTGGAAACAGAAAGGTCTTGTAGTAGAACCCAGCCGGCAGAAAGCGCGACAGATGCGCGTTGATGGCGCCCACGTCGAATTCGAGACTTGGCCAGTGGTTCTGACTGGTCGCGCTCAGCCCGTCGAACAGTTCGGTCGTGGTAATCCGCTGGTTGGGTTCGAACTGCGTACCGATCCCGAGGTTGACCAGACCATTGGGTTCTTCGGCACCCGCCCCGACGACCCCGCGCGGGCGATGGTATTTGAACGACCGGCCCACAAGCATCTGGTCATTGGCCAGCAGGGCCGAGGCCAGCGTATCGCCCGCGAAACCGCGCAGGCGTTTGCCGTTAAAGGTGAAATTGACCGGCTTGCTTTTGTCGATCAGACGGCCTTGTTTTGCCAGACGCGTGCTCATGCCAGATCCCCCCATGACCAGCCGGGGCGTTTGGCGGTGATCTTGTCGATAATGTCCTGCGGTGGCACGGTCGTCTGCGCCGGATAGGTGCCGAACACCTCCAGCGTGGCGGTGCAGCGCGCGGCCAGAAACCATTTGCCGCAGCCATAGACATGCCGCCAGCGTTCAAAATGCACGCCCTTTGGGTTTTCACGCATGAACATGTATTCCTCGAACTGGTCATCGGTCGATCCGGTGGCATGGCGTTTCAGATGCGCCTGCCCGCCCGCATGCAAATCGGTTTCATCGGCGTCGGTGTAACAACAGGGGCAGTGCAGGATCAGCATGGGCAGGCCTTTGGTCTGGACGCAAAAAAGGCGGGCGCACAGGTGCGCCCGCCTTTCAGACGGTTTATGTAGCTTGGATTATTCGACGATTGGGGCAGGTTCGGCTGGCGCTGCAGGATCAGCGTCGATACCCATACCCGGTTCCGGGGCCGGTGCGACCGGGTCGGCTGGTGCGATCTGTTCGGACTGCGCAGGCGCGCCTGCGTCGCCGACAGGGGCTGTCGTGTTGCCGCCCGAGAACAATACAAACAGAATGATGATCGCCACCACGGCGACAGCCGCCCAGACCCACATTGGCACGCCAGAGCGCGCAGCGGGTGGGGGCGTATGTGGCGGATGCACAGGGTCGCGTGGATTGAGCGGGTCCTGCGGGCGTTGCGGATCATATGACATGATGAAGCCTTCTCTGTTGGTTGCGCTATCTCCACAAGCAACGCATCAATCTGTCCGGATGTTCCGTTCTCCTGCCAGGATCGGCAGGAGCCCGCCGATTTGTGCGCCAGCGACGCGCAAAGGTTTGCCGATGCGGCATTTCTGACGGCACCCAACATTAATGCGCAACCCCCGCCGCGACGCTTTCATCAATGAACTTCCCTTCCCTGAACCGGAACATCGAAAACTCATCCGTCAGGGGCGCGGCACCCTTGGCCATCAGCTCAGCCATGGCCCATCCCGATCCGGGGATCGCCTTGAAACCACCCGTGCCCCAGCCGCAATTGACGAAAACACCCTCTACCGGGGTTTTCGACAGGATGGGGGACCGGTCGCCGGTGATATCCACGATGCCGCCCCATTTGCGCAGCATCTTGAGCCGCGCGATCATCGGGAAGGTTTCGATCAGGGCGCGGACGGTTTCCTCGATATGGTGGAAACTGCCGCGCTGGGTGTAATTGTTGTATCCATCCGTGCCGCCGCCGATCACCATTTCGCCCTTGTCGGATTGCGACATATAGCCGTGAACGGTGTTCGCCATCACGACGACATCCATGCAGGGTTTGATCGGTTCGCTGACCAGCGCCTGCAGGGCGACGCTTTCAATCGGCAGCCGGAACCCCGCCATCTGCGCCAGCACGCCGGAATGGCCTGCGACGACCAGCCCGAGTTTATCGCAGTCAATCGCGCCCTTGGTCGTATCGACGCCGACGACACGGGCACCGTCACGGCGGATCGCGGTGACTTCGCATTGCTGGATGACATGCATGCCCATATCCGAACAGGCCCGTGCATAACCCCAGGCGACCGCATCATGGCGCGCCGTGCCGCCGCGTGCCTGCCACAACCCGCCCAGCACCGGGTAACGCGGCCCGTCGATATTCATGATCGGACACAGTTCCTTGACGCGGTCCGGCCCGATCCATTCGGTCGCAACCCCTTGCAGCGCATTGGCATGGGCGGTGCGTTTGTACCCCCGCACCTCGTGCTGCGTCTGGGCGAGCATGATGACACCACGCGGGCTGAACATGACGTTATAGTTCAGGTCCTGCGACATCGTTTCATAAAGGCTGCGCGATTTTTCATAGATCGCGGCAGACGGGTCCTGCAGGTAATTCGACCGGATGATCGTCGTGTTGCG
Organism: Yoonia sp.; assembly: GCF_046292185.1. GTDB lineage: Bacteria > Pseudomonadota > Alphaproteobacteria > Rhodobacterales > Rhodobacteraceae > Yoonia. The sequence goes on along the minus strand of NZ_JBKBQY010000009.1, from coordinate 1,514 downwards.
GCCGGTATTGCCGCCACCCAGCCAGCCTTTTTCCAGGATAGCGACATTGGTGATGCCGAAATTCTTGCCCAGATAATAGGCGGTCGCCAAGCCGTGCCCGCCTGCACCGACGATGATCACATCATATTTCGCGCGCGGCGCGGGATTGGCCCAGGCACGGGTCCAGCCCGTGTGCTGACGGAAGGCTTCGCGTGCGATGGCAAAGGCGGAATATCGGTTTTTCAACAGGGCGATTCCTTGGCTGGTCCTTGCCCCTGTCTGGACCTTTCGCAGCCGCGAAAGGATATCGCCAGCGGCGTCTGGTTTGCAATTTACGACATCATCGCCAGACAGTGAATGGTCACCGGGTCGCAGCCCCTTTTCACCCTGCCCGCGCGCGGTTATGTCAGGCCCAGAAAAGTGAGGCATTATGGTATTCTGGATCGTCGTTACCCTGCTGACGCTGGCCGTGGCCGCGATTATCGCCGTGCCTTTGCTGCGCGCACCCGATATGGCGACACACAACCCCGATGTGGACCTGTACCGCGCGCAACTGGCCGAGATTGACCGCGATCTGGAACGCAACCTGCTGGACCCGGCCGAGGCCGAGCAATCGCGCACCGAAATCGCGCGCCGCCTGCTGGCCGCCAGCAAAAGCGCCGATGCGCCGGTCACCGCGTACAAGCAACAAGGGCTGGTGGCACTGCTGGTGCTGGTCGTGATCGCCGCCGTCAGCTTTGCGACTTACACAAGGATCGGCGCGCCGGGGTATGGCGATGTGCCCTTGCAGGCGCGGATCGCGGCCTCGGACGAAATGCGCGAAAACCGCCCCGCGCAGGCGATGCTGGAACAGGTCGCCCCACCGCCACCGCCGGTCGATGTCCCGGACGATTACCGCGCCGCGATTGACCGTTTGCGTGAAATCGCCCCGACCCGGCCCGACGATCTGGAAGCATGGTCGCGCCTGACCTTTCACGAGGTGGAACTGCGCAATTATTCCAACGCCGCCGCCGCACAGGAACAGGTCATCACGATCATGGGCGATGACGCCGGTGTCAGCGACCTGAGCCGCCTGCTCGATCTGCGCGTCATTGCCGCCGCCGGTCTTGTGTCGCCCGAAGCGGAACAGGTGATCCGCCAGATCCTTGCCCGCGACGACGCCAATATCGCCGCGCGCTATTATCTAGGGCTGCTTTATGACCAGACCGACCGGCCCGATCTGGCCTATCGGCTGTGGCGCGATATCGCGGAAAACGGCCCTGCGGATAATTTCCACGCCACCTCTGCCCGCCAGATGATCGAAGAGGCGGCCTTTCGCGCCGGGATCAACTATACCCTGCCCGCTGTGCGTGGCCCCTCGCCCGCCGAAATCGAAAGCGCGCAGGATATGTCGCCCGAAGACCGCGAGGCGATGATCGGCGGTATGGTCGCGGGTCTGGCCGACAGGCTGGCCAATGATGGCGGCACAGCGGCCGATTGGGCGCGGCTGATCACGGCCTACGGCGTGCTGGGCAATCTGGAAGATGCCCGCGTGG